>JANXVN010000129.1 GCA_025351645.1 Ferruginibacter sp. | reverse complement strand
ATTGAATACAAGATATTAACACTACGAACCTGTTTAAAATAAGAGTGGTTTTTAACGGTACTTTAAATTTTATTACGATGACACAAACAATGGATTTAAACAAAATGGGGCTTGCTCCAATGAGTGAGCTGGAAATTAAGGAAACTGATGGTGGTAGTTGGTGGTCAGCACTTGCAGCATTGGTCGCAGCCCCTGAAATAGCAGCTGGATTAGCAATCATTGGGGCAGCCGAATTATTGCAATCAGCTGTCCAAGGTGTTGCAGCAGGCTATAAACTTGCAAGAATACCTAACTAATTAATTAAAACTTTAAAATAAAATTATATGCAAAAAGTAATCAATTATAATAAAACTGATGTGATTGAATTAACCACTGAGGAAGCTAAATCCATAAATGGTGGTCTTGTTAAAGAATTTTTTATGCTTTTTGGTGTAGTCATTGCTTGTATGCAAAATGATTATGATAGAGTACAAAAAGGTCAAGAAATCCAATCTGTGGGACAGAAGAGTACAAATGCTGCATATTCATAACCAGTTTTAAAGTGCTATTTGAAATTATCAAATAGCACTTTTTTATAAAAAATGATGAAAAAAAATTTAAATATTGTATTAAAGTTTTTATTTCTTAATATAATTGTTGCACATCTATTAGATTTTCTAGCTAAAAAGACTGTAAATACTATTGAATATTTTAATACAAGAACAAGTCTTGCAGTAATTTTTATAAGTACTATAGTTATTGCACCACTAGTTGAGACATTTTTTGTTCAATATTTGATTATTGAAATAATATATAGAAATTTCAGAGGCAATAATATTAAACTGTATGCTATACTTATATCTTCAATTATATTTGGTCTGTATCATTGCTATAATTCTTTTGCCATATTCTCAGCATTTGTAATGGGATTAATCTTGTCTTCAAACTATGTTTATTTTCGATTAAGAACAAACCCATTTTTTTATACTGTTTTATTGCATGCCTTATATAATTTATATGCCTTTATTATTAGTGATATTCTAAAATTAGCTTAAATGATAAAAAATATTTTCCAAAACTCTTTTTTCAAATTTCTATTTCTACTTATCCTTATCGATAATATTGATAGTGCTTATAAGTTGATAAATAATTTCCAAAATGAAAAATTAATACTTTTTATTTTTCATTTTGCTTATAGGTCTTTAATGATAGGATTTTCATTGCTTTTTATTTTTAGGAAGAAAACTATAAATTAAATATTTAAAAATTACACCTGTTATATATCTTAACTAATCTATAAAAAAAACATTATGAAAGCACTTAATGAATTAAAATTTGAAAGTATTGGCGTTGAGAGTCTTTGCAATGAAGGCCTTAAAAATATCGAGGGCGGCGGTCTCTGGGATAAAATAATTGGATTTACCATATCGTATATAGCAGGGGAAGTACTTGAAGGTCTACAACGATCATGTAAATAACCGTATAAAAGACGCATGAGGGAAAGGCAAATTATATAGGTTTGCTCTTTCCCCTTTGTGTTTGCAGTATATTCTTCTTTTCAAAATTTTTAATTTAAATTATAGAACTAAAAACATTAATGATCTCTTAGGATACTTAATATTTTCCATTCTCATTATGCAAATAGCAAATAGTGAAATAGCAAAATTTTTCCACTTTTTACTGAAGCCCTCTTTACTTAAAGTGCCAGCCAATAAAATTGTTATAACTGCAATTTTACCCATGACAATTCTTTTAGTGGTTGTTAGCATTTTATTAGGTTTAATAACAGAAATCCCCTTTGTGATAAATTATTTTTGCATTCGGAAGGATTTACTTGAAGAAGACTTACTAAAAAAAGGGGCTCTTTATTCTTTTGGTGTTGGATGTATTGTTGCACCAATGATAGAAGAATTTTTATTTAGGTTTTACTTAAACAAATTATTTGGGAATGCGATGTATTTTTTCATTAATTTATTTATTGTGATTTATATATTTTATGGGATTCCTAAATATCAAATAGCCATATATATATTGATTTCAACCATTATACTTTTTTTATTTAGTGCCTTATTAGAAAGAAATTATTTTTTTCGTAAAAAAATTTTTACTTTTTTTAAAAACCATTTTTATATTTTTTTTTACTTTTCCGCAATAACTTTTGCAGTAGTCCATATCCCCAATTTAGAAATTTGTAAAACTAACACAGCATTAGCCGTCTTTTTAGTATCGCCACAATTATTTGGTGGTTTTGTATTGGGTTATGCCAGATTAAAATGGGGTTTATCTACAAGTATAATTATTCACAGCATTACTAACGTAATGGGAATCGGAATGTTATTTTTGACTAAATAGAGATTGGTAATGCAGTTTTTTTTCCAAGATTTTAATGCAAAGCAGCATTTGGTAGAATTAAGTTCAATGTTAAATGCTTTAATTATAGTTAAATTCCAAAATTAAATTTCATTAACTATGATGTTTAATTGTTAATTAATTCTTATGTAGCTAACCTTTTTAGCTAAAAACACGATTTCCTATTCATTGGTAATTCGCCGGAAACAATTTTCCATTTATTAGTTTCTACTTTTTTTCTTAATAGTTCTGCTGTCTCCTAACCTTTTATTAAACTCAATATCTCCGTAAAATCAACGGGTATTATCTGCCTCGTTGATGAAAAGACAGAGTTAAAATCATCATTAAGCACAACGATTGACAGTATTTAATGTGTGTTGATGTGGTGAATATATTTCAATTCATATTCTTAAAATCTATATTTAAAAATATCCGGAATTTGATGCAACCCTTTTTCAAAAAAATCCGTCTTGTGTCCCGTTCATGCAATTTGTTCGATTTTATCTGCTTGACCACTTTTTGATAAATAAAATAATGATACGCATTTAAAATATTTCAATGGCCATTGAATACAGGATATTAATACTACGAACCTGTTTAAAATAAGAGTGGTTTTTAACTGTACTTTAAATTTTATTACAATGACACAAACAATGGATTTAAACAAAATGGGGCTTGCTGATATGAGTCAATTGGAAATAAGCAAAGTTGACGGAGGAAGTTTTTTAACCTCAGCTTTAGCATCTCTTGGAGGGATAGCTGCTGGTCCACTAGGGGTAATACTAATAGGAAAAGCTGCCGGAAATTTTGCTAGTGGCTTTTGGAATGGCATAACAGGAAATTAGTTTAGAATTAATGGGATGCTAAGCAATTTGAGTAATTAAAAATTAAAAAATCATTTATTATGACACAAATATCAGATTTAAATAACATTGGATTGATTGAAATGAGCGAACTAGATATGAAAAACGTAGATGGAGGATATTCATGGTATCAATTTGGTCACGCAGTTGGGCAATATATACTTGCAATGTCTATTTTAATTGCTCAATAAATTCATAAGAAGATTGAAATAAATTATAATTCATCATTCTTATTAAGTTACAAGGAATTGGGATGTACATTAATTTTAATTCCTTGTAACTTTTAAATACTTAAATCAATCTTTACCCTCATTAACCATGAAGTCATATTTTTTATTTATACAAAATCCTGTGCCGCCTAATGGCTTACCTCAAATTGAAAGCATTACAAAAAAACTTTTAACTGTACTTAAAATTTACCTTTTGACACTTTTGCTTGCTGCAATTGCAGCATCTATTACTGGGCTTTTAGATAATATTCTAATTTCAGTTTTTTCATTAAAATCATTGAATACAACCAACTCCAAAAATTTCGAGGCAGTTGTTAATAGATTTGGCAATTTTAAGGTTTTCTATGTTGCCTTGTTTGTGCCCGCACTAGAAGAATTAATTTTTCGACTACCATTACGGGTAAAAGCATCTTTTATCTCCTTTTCTTTTGGAATGTTATTATATCCAATTTTTGGTTTTAGTTATACTCATTTCGATATTAATTCTTTACGACCCTATTTAGCTGTAATTTTTTTCTTAATGTTGATTCCCTTAATTCTTTACTGGGTTTTAAAAAAGATAGATATTGTAAGTACTATTAACAAAAATTATAAAATTTATTTTTATCTAGTTTCTTCTTTGTTTGCTTTAGTACATATATCCAATTTTAAACCTTTAAATTATAATTTAATTTACTTGTATCCGATATATGTATTGCCGCAGTTTGTAATGGCTGTATCTCTGGGATATATAAGAAATAAGTGTGGATTGCAATATTCATTGCTCCTTCATTCATTAATAAACTTACCACGGGGTATTTTTTAAATCAATTCAAACATGAAAATTACATCAAAAAAGAGACTAATTGTGATAAGTATTTTGCTTGTTATAATAATACTATTTATAAGTAATTATGGTGAAATCTCCCGGGGTTTTATGGATGGGTTACATAGTAAATAATTACAAACCGAATTTAAGTATAATTAATAAATTAAAATCTTATTCGGTAGCTAAAACTTTATTACTTGTAATAATTAGTTATCGACTTCTCCCTAATGAACCTTACCTCTATAACCGACAACACAATTGTGTACAACTCTACAATAAAGCGAAACCAAATTTCACTTTATTGGCTCATACTCACATTCCTGCTAATTTGTGGTGCAGCCTTGCCCTTCATCAAACTGGATATTTCCGTAAAATCAACTGGCATCATCCGCCCTGTTGATGAAAAAACAGAATTAAAATCATCTATCAGCACTGTAATTGATACCATTTATTTTAAAGAAGGCGATACCGTCCGCAAAGGCGATATAATCATCCAGCTGCGCAAACAAAATATCGCCATCAAAAAAACAATGAACGATTTTGAGATCAATCAGCGCAACCTTTTTATTAAAGACCTTGATTACCTTACCCGAAGTGCGCCTGTATTTACCGTTACTGTAAATGCCTTGTTAAGCCCCTTGTACAAACAACAATGCAGCCACTTTATTTTTCAGCTTTCAGAATTAAATGCGGAGTTAAAAAAAGTAAATAAAGAAATGCACATGGATTCTTTATTATCTATAGATAGAGTGATAGCCCCCAAAGAAATGTTCGACAAACAAATTGAGCATGAAAAATTAACAGCTAACATAAGGGCAACGCAGGAACAGCAGATAGCTACCTGGCAGCAAGAACTGGCCACCTATCAATTAGAGAAAAGCCAATACGAAAACGCTAACCAGCAATTAAATGAAGATAGTAGTTTCTACTCCATCAAAGCGCCTGTTAGCGGCGTGTTGCAGAGTTTTAATAAATTTTATCAGGGCAGTTTAGTACAGGCGGGTGAAACCCTTGCGGTAATATCGCCACAAGCACAATTAATAGCAGAATGTTATGTTGATACCAGAGATGTCGGTTTATTGAAACAACAACAGCCAACCTTGTTTCAGGTAGATGCTTTTGATTATAATTATTTTGGCATCCTGACCGGTAAGATAATTTCTATTGATAATGACTACACCGTAATAGACAATAAACCAGTTTTTAAAGTGCGGTGCCTGTTAGATAAAAAACAGCTTCACCTAAAAAATGGTTTTACAGGAGATATAAAAAAAGGCATGACCTTACAGGCAAGGTTTGTAGTAACACGGCGCAGCCTTTGGCAATTATTATTTGATAAGATAGATGACTGGGTAAACCCGAATGCGCCTATAAAAACAGCCACCTCATGACACTAAAAAGAGTAAAAGTAAAACAGCGGGACATGACCGATTGCGGTGCAGCCTGCCTTGCTTCTGTATTAGCATTTTACCAATTAAAAATACCCGTTAGCAGGATAAGGCAATACGCTGGGACTGATAAAAAAGGCACCAACGTTTTAGGGTTAATAGAAGCTGCAGAACTATTAGGCTTTCAGGCGAAAGGCGTAAAGGGAACTTTTGAAAGCTTATCGAAAATTCCGAAACCAACCATTGCCCATGTTATTATTGATGAGAGATTGGCTCACTATGTAGTTATTTACAAAGTGGGTAAAAAGCACATAACCATTATGGACCCTGCGGATGGCAGGCTGCATAAAAAAACAAATGAAGAATTTAAAAAAATATGGACAGGGGTATTAGTATTGCTGCTACCAGCAGAAAGTTTTGCTATAGGAAATAAAACTACCAGTAATGCCAAACGTTTTTGGCATCTTATACAGCCACATAGCGGCATAATGATGCAGGCGCTTTTTGGTGCACTGGTGTACACTATCTTGGGGTTAGCCACTTCAATATATGTGCAAAAAATAGTTGATTTTGTTTTGGTAGAAGGCAATATAAGGTTGCTAAACCTACTAAGCATCATCATGATCGCACTGCTATTTTTTCAGGTGATTTTAGGCGCAATAAAAAGTATGTTCGCCTTAAAAACAGGGCAGCAAATAGATGCAAGATTGATACTGGGCTATTACAAACATTTACTATCGCTGCCCCAGCGCTTTTTTGATACCATGCGGGTGGGCGAAATAATAAGCCGAGTAAATGATGCGGTAAAAATAAGGTCGTTTATAAATGAAACTGCGCTAGGCATAGTGGTAAACATTTTGATAGTTGGTTTTTCAATCGCCCTTATGTTTTTATACTATTGGAAACTAGCCGTAATAATGCTTTGTATAATCCCATTTTATCTTGTTATTTATTTTATCAGCAATAAAGTAAATAAAATTTGGCAACGCAAACTAATGGAAAATAGTGCAGAACTGGAAACGCAATTAGTAGAAAGCCTTAATGCTGTTGGCACTATCAAACGTTTTGGTTTAGAGGGATATGCCAATGATAAAACCGAAAGCAAGTTTATAAGCCTGCTTCGGTCTATTTATAAAAGTAGTGTTTATGGGATTTATATTAGCTCCGGTGCAGAATTTGTGACCAGGATTTTTACAATTATTTTATTATGGGCTGGTAGTTATTATGTGATACAAAGGGAATTATCGCCAGGCGAATTATTATCTTTTTATGCTTTGATAGGTTACTTTACAGGCCCGGCAAGCGCATTGATTGGCGCCAACAAAAGCATACAAGATGCATTAATTGCATCTGACCGTTTGTTTGAAATTATTGACCTTGAAATTGAAAGCGATAACCTTAATAAAGTAAAATTAAGTGCTGAACTTATTGGTGATATTCAATTTAACAATGCAACGTTTAGGTATGGTACAAGAACAACTGTTTTTGAAGGATTGACTTTATCTATAAAAAAAGGTAGTAGTACGGCAGTAGTTGGGGAAAGCGGAAGCGGAAAATCAACGCTGCTTTCCTTGCTGCAAAATCTATATCCATTAAAAGAAGTTAATATTTCTATTGGCGGCATCGATATACAAAACATAAGCAACAGCAGTTTGCGGCAATGCGTTGGCGTTGTTCCCCAGCATATAGATTTATTTGCAGGCAGCATTATTGATAATATTGCTTTGGGGGACGCAGAACCTGATATGCAAAGAGTTTTAGGCTTATCACACATGTTAGGCATTAATGAATTTGTTGAAAAATTGCCAAATACTTACAACACTTATTTAAGCGAACAGGGTGTAAACCTTTCAGGTGGCCAAAGGCAACGTGTTGCCATTGCAAGGGCATTGTACCGCAATCCTGAAATACTAATTTTAGATGAAGCAACCTCCAACCTGGACCCTGTAAGCGAGCAAAAAGTGCAGGCTACTTTAAACTCGTTTAAACAGCAGGGGAAAACAGTCATCGTCATTGCACATCGCTTATCAACCATAAAAAATTGCGATACTATTTTGGTTTTGCACAATGGTAAATTGGTAGAAGAAGGAAGCCATGCTGAATTAATAAATACAGATGGTTATTATGCTAAGTTGTGGGCTTATAATAATAGTTTAGGGTAAGAAAATATTAATATTATGAAGCTACTGCAAAAAAGTTTTTCCCAACTACCTTCCTTATTTCATCCTGCAAAAAACCTTTTAAGCTTAAATCTTCATCAACATCTGGCCAGTGTACACCCGTGCCATTACCTATTAATTCATAGTTTTTTAGCTCGCCTAAAGTACTCTTCTTCAATAACGGATAAGTTGATATTTTCTGACGGAGGATGGCCTTTGTATTAAGTACTATCAACATCAAATCTAAATCCTGATGAAAATTAATTGCTTTAATAGATAAGCCATCATTAAAGATGATAGCTTCTAAAGAATCGTATTTATTTATTGAAGTACTCATTCCATCTTATTTTTATATTTTCAAAATTAGCTTCTACTATTTTAATGATATCTTTTTGTTCTCCACTGGTAAACCCATGTAAGTAAGAAATTTCGATGTCTGGCTCAATTCATATTTTACCATCAGTATTCCCTTTTGTTACATGTATATGTATGGGTTCATGACTTTCATTACTATAAAAGAAAAAACGAAATCCATTAATTGTGAAAACAGTTGGCATTTGTATAAATTTAAATGAATTATTCCACATCCTAACTCCCCATCTTCTCAAAAGCCTGCTCCATATCCTTTACCAAATAATCCACTTCTTCTAACCCAACATACAGCCGCATCATGCGATGTTCTTTATTAAGCGCATTAAAATGTTCCCGCTTAATGCCCGAACATTTTGGGATGATGAGGCTTTCGTGCCCGCCCCAGCTTACGGCCATTAAAATATGCTGTAGGCTTTCGCAAAACTTTTCTATCTCTTGTACGGTACCTGCTTTAATAATAAACGTTAGCAACCCACAAGCACCCTGCATCTGTTTTTTAGCCAATTCGTATTGGGAAAAGCTTTCATCAAAAGGAAAGATGACGGCTTCTACTTTAGGATGCTGCTTTAAATACTTAACTACTTGTATGGTTGATTCGCTGATATGTTTTAAACGCATGGGCAACGTTCGCAAGCCACGGATAAGCAGCCAGGCGTTGAACGGCGAAATGCCACTACCAATGGTCATGTATTCTGAATTGAAAATACGCTCCATCATTATTTTGCTACCGCTTAAAACACCGGCAACTGTATCGCTATGCCCGCTTATATATTTAGTGGCAGATTGCAGCACAAGGTCAATACCAAAATCAATTGGTTTTTGGTAGATGGGCGTACAATAACTATTATCAATAATGGTAACGATGCCTTCAACTTTGGCTAGCTCGGCAACGGCGGTTAGGTCTTGCAGCGCATAGTCCCAACTGTTAGGGCTTTCCAAATAAATAACGCTGGTGTGAGGAAGAATAGCCCGCTCAAAGTTTTCAATATCCCTGCCATCAATGTAAGTAGTGGTAACACCAAAGCGGGGCAAAATATTATTAAACATTTTTTGCGCCCAGGTATATGGCTTGTTTACAGATACAATATGGTCGCCAGCTTTTACATTGGCTAGCACCGCCGCAAATATAGCAGCAGCGCCACTATTAAACACTAGGCAATCTTCTGCATTATCAAGCGCAGCTAATTTTTTGCGTAAAATATCTACTGTTGGGTTTAAGCCACGGCTGTACAAATAAGTGGCGTATTCATCTGCAAAAGCATTGCGCATTTCATCTACCGTACCAAAAGCAAAATTGCTGCTTTGCATTATTGGCGGCGAAACAGCGTTGTAATAATTCTCCCTGTCTTCTGCCAATTCGTTAATGATGTAAGAGATATCCATAGTTATAATGCTGTGATTAGTTAGTATTATTCGTCCATTAAAATAATTATTAATTATCCTGCCGCTACTTTAGCAACGCTCATCTTTTTACCTATAAAATATAACCCAACAAACAACCCCAAAATAATCAACCCTGTAACAGCCGCCGAAGGGTCTGATAGGGCAATGCTAATGCCTACAAAAGTATATGCCGCCATAAATAAAATTGGCATAAGCGGGTATAGTTTCATTTTGTAAATTCCTTTGTCATCTAGATGTTTTGTCTGTTTACGAAACCAAAAAATAGTAGCGCTGCTGAGTACCATCCCAAAGCAATCCAAAAAAATAGTAAAGGTCAATATCTTCTCAAACTGCTGGCTAAAAAAAAGTATAATGATGCAGATAGCGGCAAATACAGTGAGTGAAAAAGTGAGTACCTGCGTTTTGTTATTTTGGCCGGCAAATATTTTAGGCAGGCTGCCATCTTCGCCCATGGCATACATTACGCGGGGGTTGCTTAGCAGCAGCCCATTTACATAAGCCATCACACCCAAAAATAAAAACGCCGCAAACACAGTAGCGCCACGTATGCCGAGTATTTTATCGATCACTAAATAAGCAATTTCTTTTTCATTTTTCATTTGATGAAAGCCAACCAAATAATAATAGCTAAGGTTTACCAGCAGGTACAAGGTTATGATAATGATGATGCCGGTAACAATACCCTTCGGTATATTTTTAGCAGGCTCCTGTACTTCATTGCCAAAGTTGATGGTTTGTTGGTAACCGCCATAAGTAAACGAAACCGCAATCAAACTAACGCCCAGGCTCTTCACCCAGTCCATCCAATTGTAAGTTGTGGCTTGTTTAATAGCCGTATGCAAAGGCTGCTGTACGGCATATTTAGAAGGAAAAAACAATGCTGCAATCAATACAGCTATCATCGTAATTTTTATCAGCATCAAAATATTCTGCGTTTTCGAACTTATTTTTAAGCCCCGTAAATTAATCAGGTAAAAAACCAAAATAGCGGCGCAGCTCACCAGCGCCTTATCAATATCTGTATGGTTGCCCGGAAATAATTTTAGTAAATAACCACTACCAATAAGCGCCACGCCACTTAAGCTGGCCGCATTGCTAATAAGTATAATGCAGTTAATAGCAAACGCAATACTAGGGTGGTACACTTTGGAAAATACTTTATAATAGCCGCCGGTAACAGGGTACCGGCTGCCAATTTCCGCATAAGTAAGGGCGCCACAAAGCGCTACCAGCCCACCTATTATCCACGCACTAAAATAAACCGATGGAACTATAGCATCCTTTGCACTGGTGGCTGCTGTCCTAAAAATGCCCATGCCAATTACAAGCCCCACCACTATCATGGTGAAGGAAAAAAGATTTAATTTACTTTTCACTTGCATGTTACCAAGTTACTGAAAGCAGTTTATAAAGTAGCCAACAATAAAAAGGGGCGAATTCTTTTACTACATACTCAACCAATAGCGATATGGTTTACATTTGCAAAAATGTGTAAGCAGCTAACAGTACTTATCCTTCTTTTTGCGTTTGTATCCCAAACGTTCAGGGGCCCATTTGTATTAGTGGGTTACTATACTAACACTGACGCGTTTGCAAAAAATTGCATCAATAAAGCAAGGCCAAAAATGTATTGCAACGGCAAGTGCCAAATGATGAAGCAACTGCAGGAACAAGAAAATAAAGAGCAGCAAGATGCCGCAAACAAGCTGGATATTAAAATAGCGCTGCTTACATCCAACCTACTATATTGTAGCATCGCATCACCCTTTGCCCTCCTCAAAAAAGCCATCTCTTACCAAACGGGCAAACGGGTCACCGATGTATCGCTGGATGTATTCCATCCGCCACAGGCATAGTTTTCATTTAATTTATTTAACGTTGTGTGCCTGGCTTTTGGCGTGCCCCAAGCCGCGGCGGCAAGGGGCCGGGCTATACCCGTCCGAACCGGTTCATCCGGGCGGGCGTTACTATCCCTCACGCAGGGCAGTATCCGTATGGCAAAGGCTATCCAACCATTAACCTCCCTGCCGTTTAAAGGTAGCACTGGGGCAGTAATTTAAATATTTCAACCTACTACAGATGCCTGTAATAAAATGTTAGACGGGCATTTTCTCAACTCAACTTTTATGAAAAAATATACCATTTTTGCAATGCTAATTTTATGTACCGCCACCAGTTTTGCCTGCGATATCTGCGGCTGTGGCGTGGGCAATTATTACATTGGCTTGCTGCCTCAATTCAGCAAAAGTTTCTTAGGCATCCGTTACCAGTTCAGTAAGTTTCGTACAAATATAAAAAACGACCCTTCTCAATATAGCAAAGACCTTTTTCAAACAGTAGAAGTTTGGGGCGGCATCAATATTGGCAAACGCTGGCAGGTACTGGCAATGGTGCCGGTAAATATAATACACCAGGCAAGCGATGATGGAACCCTTAATAGGCAAGGCTTAGGCGATATTGCAGTTATTGGCAATTACAAAGTATTTAACCGTGTATCTGCCACTAAAAGCAAAAAATTAATCTCACAAACGCTTTGGCTGGGTGCGGGCATAAAACTCGCTACCGGCAAATTTAATGTAGATCAAAACGAACGGGATTTAGCTGCCTTAGCAAATACGCAAGTGGGCAGCGGCAGTACCGATTTTATGCTAAATGCCATGTACAATATCAGCATCAACAGGTTTGGCGTAACCACCAGTGCGCAGTACAAAATAAATACCACCAACAACGATGGGTATTTGTTTGGCAACAAACTATCTGCCAGCAGCATTGCTTATTATACTTTCAAAAAAAACAAAACCACCATTGCACCAAATGTAGGCTTGCTGTACAACCATAATGAAGCTAACAAATCTGCGCAGCAAAAAATTGCTGAAACAGGCGGTTATATGGTAGCCACATCTGCAGGTGTAGAAGTTAGCTTTAATAAAATAACCCTTGGCTGCAATGCACAACTTCCAATAAAACAAAACTTTGCCAGCGAACAAACAACTACTAAAGTAAAGGGCATGCTCCATGTAACCTTTTCATTGTAAACTATATACGCCCCATTGTAGGCGAATGCAAAAAGAGGTATATAAATATTGCAAATAATTGATTATGTAAAAAGCCGCTGAAACCCAGCGGCTTTTTACATAATGCCCTTTGGTGTTAAATATTTTTTAATAGATGCCTGCCAATCTCCCTACATTTGCAGCGAATTTGGTTTTTTTGCTTCAACGCAAAAGATTAAAAGGGAAGGCGGTGCAAAACCGGCGCTATCCCCGTAGCTGTAAAAAGAAGCTGTGCTTATAATGAGTGCAGCAGCAGTCAAGCTTCAAAGCCACTATCGTAAAAAATGGGAAGGCAATTGACCTGTTCTTTAAGCCAGAAGACCTGCCAGGTATCTTATTTAATCATTCACGGCTTTCGGGTGAAAGGCATGGAGTGTAAAAGCTGTAAGGCATTTATATTTCTTTCTTTTTTGTTTTTTCTCGGGAGCAGTCACAAAAAATTTTTCAACATGAAAAAGAAATTTTTTATTGCGGCTGCTGTAATTATCAGTAGTCATTTGTATGCACAAGACAGTGCCAAAACAACGTTAGATGAAGTGGTTGTAACCGCCACAAAAAGCCCTATAAAGCAATCGCAAACGGGCAAAGTAGTAAGTGTAATTGACCAGGAAACGCTGCGGCGCAATGCCGGAAAAACGCTTACAGAAATACTTAACTACCAGGTAGGCGTATACGTAAACGGTGCCAACAATACCTTAGGCACCAACCAGGATGTGTACCTGCGTGGGGCTGCCTCAGGCAACACATTGATTTTGATGGATGGCATACCAGTGGGCGACCCATCTCAAATAAATAACTCATTCGACCTTAACAATATTAACCCTGCGCAAATAGAAAGGATTGAAATATTGAAAGGCGCACAAAGCACTTTATGGGGCAGCGATGCAGTTGCAGGCGTTATCAATATCATTACCAAAAAAGGCGGTGATAAAAAAATAAGCCCTACAGCTGGCATTTCTTACGGTAGTTATAATACGGCAAGGGCCAATGCAGGCGTAAACGGTAAACTCGATAAATTTACTTATAACCTTAATTATAGCTACACGCACAGCAAAGGTTTTTCTGCTGCTACAGATACTACGGGTATAGCTGGGTTTGATAAGGATGGTTTCAACCAAAATAACTTTCAGGCAAACCTGGGTTATCAGTTAACACAAAAATTTTCTGTTTCTGGCATGAGCAATTATGGAAAATACACCAACGGCCTTGATGCCGGCGCTTTTAAAGATGATAAAGATTATACCAGTGCAAACACCAGTTTTATTAATTCTATAGGGTTGCTTTATAAATTGAATGGTGGTGCAATTCATTTTACAAATACACTTATAAATGCCAAGCGTACTTTGAACAACGATACGAGTAGCGCCGCTGGAAACGGCGATTATTACCGGGCTAATTTTAAAGGTCAATCTTATGTATCTGAATTGTTTGGCAATGTTGCCTTAGGAAAAAAACTTTCATTAGTCGGCGGTTTTCAACGCTTGGCACAAAATACAAACCAGATAGATTCCGGCTATAGCAGGGATTATGCTTTTGGTTATAAATCTGCACTTGGTAAAGACAGTGCCAAGACAACAAATTATTCTGTATATGCATCACTAATGTTGCTTAATTTAAATGGCTTTAATGCCGAAGCTGGCGTACGGTACAACCACCACAGCATTTACGGAAGCAATGCAACGTATTCCTTTAATCCATCTTACAATATAGATGAAAATACAAAGGTGTTTATCAACATTTCTTCTGCATACAAAATACCATCTTTGTACCAGTTATACAGCGAATATGGCAATAAAAATTTAAAGCCGGAAGAAAGCAATAACTATGAAATAGGCATACAAAGCTTTAGTAACGATAAAAGGAATTCTATGCGCATTGTTGCTTTTAAAAGAGATATCCGCCACCTGATTGTTTTTTACACAGACGCTGATTTTAATAGTAAATATATTAATCGCGACAAACAGAATGATTATGGCTTTGAAGTAGAAAACAGCACTGCTATTGGCAAAATTGGTAGTTGGGTAAGCAACCTTACGTATGTAGATGGGCAAGGCACAGATGGTAATGTTAAAGTCAAAAATTTATATCGCCGCCCTAACTTTACATTTAATAGTACACTTACGCTACAGCCAATAAAGGCATTAACAGTAGCACCTTCTTTTCGTTTTGTGGGCAGCAGGTTAAAGGGTACGTATGATGCCGGGCCTGATTTAATGCCACAATACTATACGCTTGATTTTTATGCCGGATACAGCTGTACAAAACAAGTACGTTTATTTGTAGATTACAGAAATATCACCAATCAAAAATATTTTGATGTAGTTGGCTATAACAGCCGCAAAGCAAACTGCACTGTGGGCATTAGCGCAAATTTTTAATTAATAATAATAATAATACAATGTCGTTAAGTTAAGGCCTTTCCTTTGGAGAGGGTTAGGGTTAGGTAAAGACAAATATTTTAATCTTTAACTTTACGGCAATAAGTAATAATAGATAAAAGTATGCCAGTAGAAAAAATCAATCCCCGCTTTGCAGTCATTTTGCTTTTGATGATAGTAGTGGCAGCCATGCGTATACCTAATGCGGCGCAGATAACGCCTTGGGCAAACTTTTCTCCTATAGGTGCAATGGGTTTATTTGGCGGCGCTTATTTTAACAGCAAATGGAAAGCTTTTGCTTTTCCATTGCTTACATTATTTGTCAGCGACCTTATCATCAACATTTTTATTTTTGATGGCAAGTATGGCGTAATGTATAGCGGCTGGTATGTTATTTACGGCATTTTTGCATTGATTGTATTTTATGGTAAATGGATGATACAAAAAGTAGCAGTAAAAAATGTGCTGCTGGCTTGTATTGTAGCAGCAGTAAGCCATTGGCTAGTAGCCGATTTTACCGTATGGTTCGGCGGTGGCACCGACTTGCGCACCATGGCGCCGCTTACTAAAAACTGGGCTGGCTTACTGCAATGTTACGCACAGGGCCTCCCTTTTATGCGTAATTTTTTATTGGGCAACCTGGTGTACAGCGGCATATTGTTTGGCGGCTTTGAGCTGGCACAACGGCGCTACCCGGTGCTCAAATTACAAATGGCTTAAAATAGTAAAGGCGATGAAGCGGAGGTTTCATCGCCTTTTTTAGCCTCTCCCTGCCCTCCAAAGGAGGGTTCTTGACTCTGCGACATTATATATGCTTTCGTAATTGTAATAATGATACATACTACACTATGGCTATTTCAAAAATATTAAAATAATCATAAGCTAAGAACCCTCCTTTTGAGGGCAAGGAGGCTTTTTTACCATTAACCATCAACATGAAAGTATGCTCCTTTTTACCCGCCGCCACACAAATGATATACGATATGGGCTTGCAGGAATACCTGTACGGAATAACTTTTGAATGCCCACCACAAGCACTGCTGGAAAAGCAGCGGGTAGTGCGTTATGTGCTGGAAGGAAATACCTATACCAGCATAGAGATTGACAAGATATTTTCTGCATCCAAAGCGCAAAGCAAAAGCATGTATTATGTAGATGATAAAATTTTGGGGGAGATAGAGCCTGACATTATTTTTACACAGGATGTTTGCGAAGTATGCCAGATAGATACTGCTTGTACCGCCGCCGCGGTATTAAAGTTAAAAAAGCAACCATTGCTTATAGCGCTTACGCCTAACAGCCTTACCGATGTATTTAACACCGCCGTTGTAATAGCCAAGGCGATGGGCAAAGAAGAAGCTGCCTATACCTATTTAACGAAGCTGCAACATAAAATTGATTTTATCATTGACGGACTAAGGTATACCAGGGCATTGCCAAAAAGAGTGATGATGATGGAATGGATAGAACCTATTTATAATTGCGGGCATTGGATACCGCACCAGATTGCTTTTGCCGGCGGTATAGATATGATGGGCAACCCAGGCGGAGACAGCATTGTAACGCCATGGGATAAAGTAGTAAAATACGACCCAGAAGTATTAGTAATTGCACCTTGTGGCTTTCAGGTAAAACGTACTTTGGAAGAATTGCACCTGCTTACTAAAAAGCGGGGCTGGAATTCCTTATATGCTGTAAAAAACAATGCGGTTTTTATAGCGGATTATGATTTATTTACCCAACCATCTGCAAGTACTTTGGTTGATGGCATTGAAATGCTTGCTACATTTTTTCATCCGGATTTATTCAAAGTGCCTGCGCATTTGCACCTAAAATATATTTCTATAGAGAATGTGCAACATTTGGCGCATATTTAGTACAATTTATTTTACGGACTATCCAAATAAAAAATAATTAGTTTAACTTTAGTAAGTTTTTTTAATATCAATTTTGAATTATCGACAAGTAGATTGTTAATTGTGTTGATACAACTCGAAAAATTCTTTTTATTCAATATTAACAATATTATTCATTTAAAATTCTAAGCAAAAAAATAATTTATGCAATTTCCAGCTTCAAAAAATGCAAAAGCGCCCTTACTGAATTGGGATGTTTTTAGTACTCGATATAATGCCCTATTGGGAGAGGCAATCAAGTACCATGAAACTGTTTTGGCTATAAAAAATATTGCAAAGGCTAATAAATGGAGTAAGCTGCAACTAAAAGAAGCAATAGAAAATTCATCTAAGTATGTTATCGTTATCACGGATTCTTTGCAAAACATATCTTTTACCTGTCATAATTTTGAAGGAATGACAGGCTATAATTTTGAAGAAGCCAAAGGAAGAAACCCTAAATTTTTACAAGGAGAAGGTACAAACAGAGGCAATACAAGTTTGATAAAGAAAAGCCTTGCAAATAATGGTATGGCTGAAGTTATTTTGGAAAACTACCGTAAAAATGGCGAGCCTTATTTATGCAACGTTATTATTAAACCCATTATTAGCATTACTAATAAATTGGTGAATTACATTGCCTACGAACAAGAAATAGCAGCTTAATGCAAGCCCATTTATAAAATGGATTAAAGTATATATAGGCTGCTAATGTATAAAACATATATAAACTGGAGCGGCGGCAAAGACTCTTCGCTTGCGCTTTATTGCATTTTACAACAAAAAGTGTATACAGTCAATTATTTGCTTACCAGCGTAAATGCTATACATAACCGTATTTCTATGCATGGGGTAACAAGGTCATTGCTTCATGCACAGGCCGCATCTTTAGGCATACCCCTAACTACGATTGAAATGCCCGAACAGCCCGGCATGCGTGAGTATGAAGATATATTGGGCATCAAAATAAATCAACTAAAAAAACAAGGGTTTACACATTCGATATTTGGTGATATTTTTTTAGAAGATTTAAGAAAGTACCGTGAAGAGCAATTAGCGGCAATCGGCATAACACCGGTTTTTCCGTTATGGAAGATTGATACACATAAATTGATGCGGGATTTTTTAACACTCGGCTTTAAAACAATTGTTGTGTGCATTAACGATAAATTCCTTGATAAAAGTTTTTGCGGAAGGGTGATAGACGAGCAGTTTATAAAAGACTTGCCCGCCAATGTAGATGTGTGTGGCGAAAATGGCGAGTTTCATACTTTTGTTTTTGATGGGCCAATATTTAAAACGCCCATCAAATTTACTAAAGGAGAAATAACGTATAAACAATATAAAGCGCCTTTAAATAACGACGATAATTGCAACCAGCCTATTGATACTGCTGTAATGCAATATGGTTTTTGGTTTTGTGATTTGTATTAGCCTTTTTGGTAATTAAAATTTCTCTTAATAAAAAACCGCCCCAAAAAGAGCGGTTTTTTATTTATCAATATATAAAATTAATTTCTGCTGCTAAGCTTTGATAACAACCTCAATATTTCAAGGTATAACCAAACAATGGTAACCATCAACCCAAATGCGCCGTACCACTCCATATACTTAGGTGCCCCTGCCGCAGTTCCCTGCTCAATCATATCAAAATCTAAAATAAGGTTAAGTGCTGCAATGGCTACAATAAATAGAGAAATGCCAATGCCTAATAAGGAACCTTCGTGTAAAAATGCCATGTCTATGCCAAACATCCTTACAACCATAGCTATTAAATAAAATACAGCTATGCCCATTGTTGCAGTAATAACCACGGACTTAAATTTTTCTGTTGCCTTAATAATTTTAAAGCTGTACAAAAAATACATGGCAATAGCGGTACCAAAGGTTAAGCCAACTGCATTCATAATTATATTAGGTGCTTTGGCTGCAAAAGCATCGTTGTATATGGCAGAAATAGCGCCTAAAAAAAGTCCTTCCATTAAAGCGTATAATGGTGCTAAATAGCCTGCCCATTCTTTTTTAAAAATTATTACCAACGCTATTACTAAGCCGCCGATAAGCCCGGTCCATATAAGTGGCTGTACATTGCCGCCGCCAGCAAATTCTTTCCATGAATAATAAGCAGAACCCATTAACATTAAAAGCATGAACCCGAATTTATTTAGCGTCCCTTTCAACGTCATTGTTTCGCTGCTGCCTCCTACAAAAACTGTTTGAAAATTTTTCTCTGATAATGCTGGATTACCTGATTTAAATAAAGACATAATAGTTATTTTTTAGGCAGTAAATTTAATTAATTTTATTATCAATTATTATAAATCATTTATTGTATTGGTGTTAAATTTTAAAGATGCCACATCAGTGGCGCAAGCAATATTCTTTTCTCATATAAGGAATTACGTGTAAATGCTATAACAAAAAATAAAAATGATTGTAACTTGCAGTAATTTATAAATTATGAGCAGAACAGAACAGGTGCTACCCGAAGTAGTAATAAAATTTGCAGGCGATAGTGGCGATGGGATGCAACTTACCGGTAGCCAATTTACTAACAATACCGCCTTGTTAGGCATCGACCTGGCAACTTTTCCTGATTTTCCGGCGGAGATAAGAGCCCCCATAGGCACTTTGCCCGGCGTAAGCGGTTACCAGCTACGTTTTAGCAGCGACAGGATATTTACCCCCGGCGATGCCTGCGATGTACTGGTAGCAATGAATGCAGCAGCTTTAAAAGTAAATTTAAAAGGATTAAAGCCCGGTGGCATTATTATAGCCAATATTGAAGGGTTCGACAGTAAAAACTTGCGGCTGGCAAATTACACAGAAGGCATTAACCCGCTGGATGACCATAGCCTTGATACCTACAACCTGATAAAGATTGATGTTACTAAAATGACAAGGGAAGCGCTGAAGGAATTTACGATGGGCACCAAAGAAAAAGACCGTGCAAAAAACATGTTTGTACTGGGTTTTTTATATTGGATGTACAACCGTGATATGGACAATACCATTGATTTTATTAAAGATAAATTTGGAAAAAAGCAGGAGATTTTTGAAAGCAACATAAAGGCATTACAGGCAGGTTATAACTATGGCGATACCACAGAAACATTTACTACCCGTTATAAGGTAGAAAAAGCAAAAATGGACCCTGGCACTTACCGCTCCATTATGGGCAACCAGGCATTGAGTTATGGCATTATTGCAGCCGCGCAAAAAAGCGGGCTTCCTTTATTTTTGGGCAGTTACCCAATTACGCCAGCCAGCGATATTTTGCATGAGCTAAGCAAGTACAAAAATTTTTCCATCAAAACATTTCAGGCAGAAGATGAGATAGCTGCCATTACCAGTTGTATTGGCGCCAGTTATGGCGGCAGCTTAGCGGTAACTACTACCAGCGGCCCCGGCATGGCGTTAAAGGCAGAAGCAATGGGGCTTGCAGTGATGCTGGAAATACCTCTACTAATAGTAAATGTACAACGTGGGGGGCCAAGCACCGGCTTGCCAACAAAAACGGAGCAAAGCGATTTAATGCAGGCTTATTACGGCCGCAATGGCGAGTGCCCCATGCCGATTGTTTCTGCGGCTACGCCCAGCGATTGCTTTGCTGCGGTGTATGAAGCTATAAGGATAAGCGTACAGCATATGACCCCGGTTATATTTTTAAGCGATGGTTACATTGCCAATGGTGCTGAGCCATGGAAATTTCCTACGGCAGATGAGTTGCAGGAGATCAAGGTTTCTTTTGCTTCGCAGAATTTTGCGGGAGATACTGACGAACATGGTAAATTTCAACCTTACAAAAGAGATGAAAGGTTAGTGCGCCCATGGGCAATACCCGGCACGGCAGGGCTAGAGCATCGTGTTGGCGGCTTAGAAAAACAAGACATTACCGGCAACATAAGTTACGACCCGGAGAACCACCAGCACATGGTAAAAACCAGGCAGGCCAAGGTTGATTTAATAGCAAACCACATCCCCGACCAAAAATTAGATAGCGGCGAGGCAAAGGGGAAAGTGCTGGTTTTAGGATGGGGAAGTACTTACGGCGCCATAAAAAGTGCTTGTAAAGAATTGCAGGTCCATGGTGTCGC
>JANXVN010000086.1 GCA_025351645.1 Ferruginibacter sp. | reverse complement strand
CGCATCAGTGGTGAAATAATCGGCGATGCTTACGAAGACAGTACAGATGTTTTTGATTTATTGGATGATGCAGAAAGTAAATTATTTGAAATAACGAACAGTCACCTCCGTAAAAATTTTGATGATATCAATACAGTGTTGGTAAAAACCATACAGCGTATTGAAGATATGCGTAACCGTGATGAAGACATTACCGGCGTGCCCACAGGCTTTCCTTCGCTGGATAAGCTGACGTATGGCTGGCAGCCTACCGATTTGATTGTATTGGCAGCACGCCCTTCTGTAGGTAAAACGGCGTTTGCATTAAACCTTGCCCGCACCGCAGCGCTTCATCCTACAAAACCAACTACGGTTGCTTTTTTTAGTTTGGAAATGAGTGCCGGGCAACTGGTACAGCGTATTTTAAGCGCCGAAAGCGAGATTTGGCTGGAAAAAATTAACCGTGGCAAATTGGAAGAGCACGAAATGAAACAGTTGTACAAACGTGGTATTGAGCGTTTGAGCAATGCGCCAATATTTATTGATGATACTGCAGCACTGAATATTTTTGAGCTTCGTGCAAAATGCCGTAGGCTTAAAAATAAAAGTAATCTCGGCATGATAATAATAGATTACTTGCAGTTGATGAGCGGCGGCGGTGGCGGCATAAAGGGTGGCAATAGGGAACAAGAAATAAGTAGTATTTCGAGGGATTTAAAAGCATTAGCAAAAGAATTACAGGTGCCGATTATTGCCCTTAGCCAATTAAGCCGTGAAGTGGAAAAGAGGAAAGAAGGTGCCAAGATACCCCAGTTAAGCGATCTTCGTGAATCTGGTGCCATTGAGCAGGATGCGGATATGGTGATGTTTTTGTACCGCCCGGAGTACTATGATATTACCGCCAACGAACACGGCGAAAGCAATAAGGGCGAAACGTACGTGAAGATTGCCAAGCATAGGAATGGTAGCCTTGATACCATTAAATTACGTGCCTTGCTGCACATTCAAAAGTTTGTGGAAGATGCAGAGGGCGGTGGCGATGATTTTGGCGGCGGCATGCCAGCCGGCAACTTTAAACCGGTAAGAGGCGATGATGATGGCGGCGGTGCTAAATTGTACATTCAAAAAGGCAGCAAAATGAATGATAATGCTTTTGATGATGATGCACCGTTTTAATGGATAATTTTTAAATGGATAATTGATAATGAATTAAATTTACATAAACCGAAAGATATGCAACAGGCAGCCACATCTATAAAAGAAAAATTACACCAAAGGATAGAAGGCATTGACGATGAGAAAATGCTGGAGGCTTTATATGTTGTTACTGGTGGATATCGCAAAGAAGATGAAGATATTGATTCATCTGATGAAGTTGTAAAAGAATTAGAAAAAAGAGAAGCTGACCATCTTGCTGGAAAAACAGCAAGTTATAGTTTGGAAGAATTTAAAAGCAGGATTAATAAACGATATGGGTATTAATTTAACGGTCAAGGAAACTGCGGAGTTAGAGATTACTGAAATTATTGATTGGTACGATTTTAAAAAGCAAGGTTTGGGAGATAGATTTTATAAGGAACTTTTAAATGAATTTGAAAGAATAGCAAAGACCCCAAAAATTTATTCTTATTATAAAAAAGATTTTAGAAAAGCTGCTTTAAAACGCTTTCTATACTTAATTATTTACAAAATTACTGAAGTAGAAATTATTGTTTACTCTATTATACATGGTGGTAGTAACCCTAAGTTAATTGATAGAAAAATTAGCTAATATGCCACTTCCATTTTTTTATTCAGATGAAATTAAGGCATCTGCAAAGCAGTTTGTCTTAAACGAAGAAACCTCCAAACATGTGGTGCAGGTGTTGCGCATGCAAAATGGCGAGCCTTTGCAATTAACCGATGGCAAAGGCACCGTATTTATTGCTGATATAACCTACAATGACCGCAAAAAATGTACAGTAACAATTTTATCATCTTCTACAAAACCGGCTCCTTTAAAAAAAATAAGCATTGGAATTTCCCTGGTGAAGAATAGTACAAGATTTGAATGGTTTTTAGAAAAAGCTACAGAGATTGGCATTACAGAGGTGATACCGATGTTATGCACCCGTACAGAAAAGCAACATTTTCGTCATGATAGGATGAAGAATATCGTGATAAGCGCCATGCTGCAATCCCAACAAGCATGGTTGCCAAAATTACATGAACCAACCAAATTTATGGAAACGCTTTCCTTATCTGCGCAGCAAAAATTTATTGCACATTGCGAAGAAGGGATGAAGGAGCAATTAAGCAGTAAATTATTAATCAATACTACGGAAAGCTTTATCCTTATTGGGCCTGAAGGCGATTTTACAAGAGAAGAAATAGCAGCAGCTTTGCAAAATAATTTTTTGCCAGTGGCTTTAGGCGATACAAGGTTACGGACGGAAACGGCGGGGGTGGTGGCGGCAACGTTGCTTTGTTTGCACCAATAAAATATTACAATATTAAATAGTGGAACAGAAAAACATTATCATTTATAATACGCAAGATGGCAGGGCATCGGTATCCTTACTAACTAAGGATGGTTCTGTATGGATGAACCAAAATCAGCTGGCTGAACTTTTTGACACCTCTAAACAAAACATAGGCCAGCATATAGGTAGTATACTGAAAGACAGTGAGTTAAATGAAAATTCAGTTGTAAAGAATTACTTTACAACTGCAACAGATGGTAAAGATTACGATGTGGCTTTTTATTCTTTGGAAATGATATTAGCCATTGGTTTTAGGGTACGTAGCAAACGTGGCACTCAGTTTAGGCAGTGGGCAAACCTAAACCTTGCAACTTATATGGTTAAAGGGTTTATAATGGATGATGGCCGCCTAAAGAACCCCGATGGCAGGCCTGATTATTTTGATGAGCTACTTGCACAGATTAGGGATGTCAGGGCTTCTGAAAAACGCTTTTATCAAAAAGTTAGGGATTTATTTTCTCTTAGCAGTGATTATGATAGCAGCGATAAGGCCACCCAAATGTTTTATGCGGAAACGCAAATAAAATATTATTTGCCATTACAGGTAAAACGGCAGCCGAAATAATAGTAAGCTGAGCTAACGCCAGCGAACCCAACATGGCACTTACCAGTTGGAAGGGAAACATGGTACGGAAACAAGATATTTATATTGCCAAGAATTATTTGAACGAAGATGAAATTGATAACTTAAACCGGTTTGTAACCGTGTTTTTGGAAACAGCGGAACTTAGGGCAAAAAACAGGCATGACATAACAATGGGCTTTTGGAAAGAAAACATTGATAAAATATTATTATTGAACGATAAGCTAATACTTAACAATAAAGGAAAAGTAAGCCCCCCTCAAATGGAGCAAAAAGTAGATGCCATTTTTGAAAAATTTGATGCCAATAGGAAAACAGCAGACGCTAAACAAGCTGACGCACAAGATTTTGAAGAATTAAAGGCATTGGAAGCTATCATAAAAAAATCTAAAAAATAAACCGCATTCATACATTGATTAAGCCATGCTCACACATGTTTTCTTTTGTGCTGAAGAATACCAATCGACCCGAAAAATTTCAGACATCCCACATCATACATCAAACATATTTAACTAGCCTGGTCAGAATCATTTCCATCATTGATCATAGGTTCATTTAAATTAACCACTTTGCGTTTCTTCTGCTTTTTCATCACGGTAATATTTAGTACTTCTACCAAAAAAGAAAAAGCCATACCAAAATAGATGTAGTTTTTTAAATTTAAATTATGCGCCTTTTCAGAATCCCAGCCTTCTATCACAAGCGATAAGCCAATCATCACCAAAAAAGACAAAGCAAGCATCTTTAGCGATGGGTGTTTATGGATAAAAGAAGAAATAGCAGGGCTGAATAAAAACATAATCAACATAGCAATTACAACAGCAGCTATCATAATTTCAACATGGCTTGCGGTGCCCCCGGCGGTAATGATGCTATCGAAGGAAAATACCATATCTATTAAAATAATTTGTACCATCGCTTTGCCCAGCGTTAGTTTTGGCTTATTTGACTCTCCGTAGCCTTCTTCATCGCCTTCTAGTTTCTGGTGTATTTCCCTTACCGTTTTATATATTAAAAACAAGCCGCCGCCAAGCATTACAAGGCTCGCCAAATCGAACCCCTTATCAAAAATTGTAAATACAGGCTTGCCTTTTTGCGTCAACAGCCAGCTTAGCGCCATCAATAATAAACTGCGTACAATAATGCCGGTTATCATCCAAAGCCTGCGGGCAGCTTTTTCTTTATCTTTTGGTAACCGGTTAATAATGATACTTACAAATATCACATTATCGATACCCAAAACAATTTCCAATATCACCAATACAAAAAAACTAATGATGCTTTCTGATGTAAACAATTCACTCATAAATGAAAATTTTAAGGCGCAAATCTACTTAATCAATTTACAAATATTTTTTACTATTGATGGCCCCTGATAAATAAACCCCGTCCAAACCTGTACTAAGGAAGCGCCTGCGGCCATTTTTTTCTGCGCATCAGTACCATTAAAAATACCGCCGCTGGCAATTATTGGCAACCGGCCGTTTGTCCTTTTATTGATATAGCCAATTATATCTGTGCTTTGCTTTTCAACCGGCTTTCCGCTTAACCCGCCTGCACCAATAGATTCCAGCGTTTTTTCATCGGTGATAAGCGAAGATCGGTTTATAGTTGTGTTAGTCGCTACAAGCCCGTCCAGGTTTATTTCCAACGCCAAATCTACCACATCGTCAATTTGCCCGATGGTTAAGTCTGGCGCAATTTTTAATAAGATAGGCTTAGGTTTTTTTGTGGCTTTATTTAATTGCTGAAGGTTTTGCAAAATCTTTGCCAATGAATCTTTCTCCTGTAATTCCCTTAAGCCCGGCGTATTGGGGCTGCTTACATTTACCACAAAATAATCTACGTGTTCGTGCAAGGCGGTAAAGCAGCTCCCATAATCTTTCCAGGCATCTTCGTTAGGCGTAACTTTATTTTTGCCGATGTTGCCGCCAATAATTAGCCGCTGGCCGTTGTTCGCTGCAGCTTTTATGTTCCATTCTTTCAATCTTTCTACCACTATTTCTATCCCATCGTTATTAAAGCCCATCCTGTTTATAAGCGCTTTATCTTTTGGCAAACGAAACAATCTTGGGGTATCGTTGCCCGCTTGTGGCACTGGCGTTACAGTACCAATTTCAACAAAGCCAAAACCCAAAGCTTCCAGCTCATGTAAGTATTTAGCATTTTTATCAAAGCCTGCGCCCAGCCCAACAGGGTTTTTAAATTGAAGCCCAAAAATTTTAGTTGCTGGCGCAGATGTGGGCGTATAATTTTTAGCAATCAAGCCTTTCACCAAAGATATCCTGCAGAAAAATTTTAACGCATCCATCGAAAAATAATGCACTTTTTCAGCATCGAACAAAAACAAAAAAGAACGTAGTAATTTGTACATATACCGGTAAAATTAAGGCAGGCTTTTCAGTTTTTTGTTTTCAATGAGAAATTATAACTTTGGTATATAAAGTTGCATAAACAACTATTTATTATTTAGGATTGTTATCACTCCATTTTAATGACCATAAAAAATTACGGTAATGCAGGAAGCGTATATAATTGCAGGTTTTAGGACGGCCATTGCCAAAAGCAAAAAAGGCGGTTTTAGGTTTACCCGGCCAGATGATTTAGCTATTGATGTAATTAAAGGGCTGCTCGCCAGCGTGCCGCAACTGGATGTAAAAAGAGTAGACGATGTAATTGTTGGCAACGCTGTACCCGAGGCGGAGCAAGGCTTACAGGTTGGCAGGATGATATCTGCAAAAGCGGTGGGCATACATGCGCCAGGCATTACTATTAACAGGTATTGCGCCAGTGGATTGGAAAGTATTGCCATGGCAACGGCTAAAATAAGGAGCGGCATGGCAGAATGTATTATAGCTGGCGGCGTGGAAAGCATGACGATGGTACCGACTGCAGGATGGAAAACTTCACCCTCTTACGCCATTGCAACAGACGAACCGGATTTTTATTTAAACATGGGCTTAACTGCCGAAGCGGTTGCTAAAGAACATCATGTTAGCAGGGAAGACCAGGATTTTTTTAGTTTCAACAGCCATTTAAAAGCGGGCAATGCCATTACAAGCGGCTTTTTTAAAAGCGGTATTTTACCCATTACCGTACAACAGGTTTATTTAGATGATAAAGGAAAGAGGCAACAAAAAAGTTTTGTGGTAGATACCGATGAAGGCGTGCGTGCGGATACATCGGTAGAAGGACTGGCAAAATTGAAACCTGCATTTGCGGCAGGTGGGTGCATTACAGCGGGCAACTCGTCTCAAACCAGCGATGGTGCTGCGTTTGTGATTGTAATGAGTGAAAAAATGATTAATGAACTGGGCTTAAAACCTATTGCACGTTTGGTAAATTGTGCCAGTGCAGGCGTACACCCCCGCATTATGGGCATGGGCCCGGTAGAAGCGGTGCCAAAGGTTTTACGGCAGGCAGGCATGACGCTCGCTGATATTGATTTGATCGAATTAAATGAAGCCTTTGCCTCGCAATCATTAGCCGTTATACGTGAACTGCAATTAAACCCTGAAATTGTAAATATTAATGGCGGTGCAATTGCGCTAGGGCATCCTCTCGGCTGTACTGGTTGTAAACTCACCATCCAACTGGTAAATGATATGAAAAGGCTGCAAAAAAAATACGGCATTGTAACTGCCTGTGTTGGCGGAGGACAAGGCATAGCGGGCATTATCGAGAATATCGATTAATGTTTTCTTAATGTTATTTAACCATAAAAAAGTTCCTGTTGTCAGCAGGAACTTTTTTATTTGCAGAATAAATTAAACATTGTTGCAAAAATTATTCTTTTATATTTGCAACATTGTTTCAAATAAAATTATATTTAATGAAATCAGCTTTATTTATTGCCTTGTGTTTTTTAAGTGCGTTTACTGTTTTTAGTAAAGATAGAAATCCCATTTTGCGTGGCTCTTTTAGCGGCATAATTACCGATGCAAAGACAAACCTTCCTTTGCAAGGCGCATCCATCTTCATTTCGGATATAAAATCTGGCAGTTCCACCAACGCCCAGGGACAATTTGATTTTAAGAATTTACCGGAAGGCAGGCATTTGATAGAAGTTTCTTTTATTGGCTATACTTCGATAATTGAATCGATAGATATTACTACTGGCACAAAAAAAGATTATGCGCTAGTTGAATCAATAGCAGAAAACAATGCAGTAGTAGTTACCGGCGTTGGTACCGCCACCCAATCAAAAAAAGTACCTTTTCAAATAACTGTAATGCGTAAGGAAGAACTGATGCAAAGCTCTTCCACCAATATTATTGAAGCACTGGCAAAAAAGCCAGGCGTATCAACTTTATCAACCGGCCCTGCCATTTCAAAACCTGTTATCCGCGGGCTGGGCTACAACCGTGTGCTTACCATTAACGATGGGGTAAGGCAGGAAGGGCAGCAATGGGGCGATGAGCATGGCATTGAAGTAGATGAGGCGAGCGTAAATAAAGTAGAAATATTAAAAGGCCCGGCTTCACTAATTTATGGCAGCGATGCAACTGCTGGCGTTATCAATATTATAACCAACGTGCCTGTAGAAGAAAATACCGTCAAGGCCAACCTTTTTTCTAACTATCAAACTAACAATAAGGCCCGCACTTTTAATGGCAACATTGCGGGTAACATCAAAGGCATTAACTGGAATTTGTATGGCTCCACTGTTGCTGCGGCAGATTATAAAAACAAGTACGATGGGCGTGTATTTAACTCAAAATTTAATGAAAATAATTTTGGCGGCTATGCAGGATACAACGGCAGCTGGGGTTACAGCCATTTACTGTTTAGTAATTTTAACCTGCATGCGGGTTTGGTAGAGGGCGCAAGGGATGCAGAAGGCTACTTTATTAAAAAAGTAGCAGGTGGTACCGAAACCCGTGCAACAGATGCGGATTTCAACAGCACCACGCCTGAAATACCTTACCAGCACATCCGTCATTTTAAGATAGCTACTGATAACAATATCAAGCTGGGCGAAAATCATTTGTTATTTAATATTGGCTTTCAGCATAACCAGCGAGAAGAATTTGGCAACCCCAATGACCTGGCTGAAAGAGCTTTGTTCTTTGATTTAAAGACGATTACTTATACCGCCCAGTTTCATTTGGCTGATAAAAATGGCTGGAAAACTTCCATCGGCATTAATGGCATGAAGCAGCAAAATACTAACAAAGGCGTTGAGCAGCTAATACCTGATTACGATTTGTTTGATATTGGCGGTTATGTATACACGCAAAAAACTATTAAAAAAGTAACGCTAAGCGGCGGTGTGCGGTACGATACAAGGCACATCAATGTTAAAAACCTGATGGATGGCGCTGCAATAAAAGGAGCCGCGTTTAATAAGGATTTTTCCAATTATTCCGGCAGTGTTGGTGCGGCAGTGCAGCTTACCAACCACCTTAATTTAAAACTAAATGCGGCAAGAGGCTTTCGTGCACCGAGCATTCCAGAGCTTAGCAGCAACGGTGCACATGAAGGCACTATCAGGTATGAATATGGTGATGCAAACCTAAAAAGCGAGCTCAGCACACAGTTTGATGCAGGGCTTGATTTTAATACAGAACATGTATCAGTAGGCGTTTCTGGCTTTTATAACAACTTCAGCAATTTTATTTTATATAGAAAATTACAGGGGGCTAACGGTGGAGACTCCACGCTGCTGGTTGGTGGACAAGAATTATCTGCCTTTAAATTCGACCAGCAAAAAGCCGTGTTAAGCGGCATGGAAGTTACACTGGATATTCATCCGCACCCATTGGATTGGCTGCATGTTGAAAATACTTTTTCGTTAGTTTCAGGCCATTTAAAAAACCCGCTGGAAGGTTCAAAATACCT
>JANXVN010000073.1 GCA_025351645.1 Ferruginibacter sp. | reverse complement strand
ATCGTTTTAATTTAGTGGTTATAGGTTATTCTTTTTTAATTACGCTGCAAATTTTGCTTTTCGTCTTAATAATCGTTCGTTTTTTTTTTCATTTCGCCGGGTTTAATTGTTGCGCATAAAAAAAACAGGCTAATGGCAGTAATAGCGCCTATTGAAATAAAAGGTAAATTTATTGTCATAACCTGATGCTGATTTTTTCTGCTGATAAATATGCTTTTAGTGCAGGGATTTCTATCTCTTTATAATGAAAAATACTGGCAGCCAAAGCTGCATCTGCATTCCCTTCTTCAAATATCTCTTTAAAATGCTGCATGGTACCGGCACCACCCGAAGCAATTACTGGTACGGAAAGCTGGTTGGATAATAACGACGTTATATCCACTGCAAAGCCTGCTTTTGTTCCATCATTATTCATTGATGTAAGTAAAATTTCTCCTGCGCCTAAAGCCACTGCTTGGTTTGCCCAATCAATAGTTTTAGCTTCGGTTTTTGTTCGCCCGCCATTTAAATAAACATACCATTCGCCGTCTGCCTCTTTTTTTGTATCAATTGCCAGCACAATGCACTGGCTGCCAAAACGATTACTTAATTCTTTTATCAAACCAGGATTTTTAAATGCTGCTGTATTGATAGAAACCTTATCTGCGCCGTGTTGCAGCAGCACAGCTACATCTTCTACAGCGCTTATGCCACCACCAACAGTAAACGGTATGTTGATGTTAGCAGCTACCCTTTTTACTAACTCGATCAATGTTTTACGTTTTTCAACCGTTGCCGTAATATCTAAAAACACCAGTTCATCCGCACCTTGTTGGGAGTATAATAATGCCAGTTCTACAGGGTCGCCAGCATCGCGTATGTTTTCAAAATTAATGCCTTTCACCGTCCGTCCATCACGGATATCAAGGCATGGTATAATTCTTTTAGTAAGCATTAATTGATATTGGTTAATTGCTGTAAAGTTATGTTTCCTTCGTAAATGGCTTTGCCGATGATGGCACCACTGCAGCCAATAGCTTTTAGTTCGACCACATCTGCTAAGTTGCTTACGCCACCACTTGCTATCAAATTTATTTCCGGGTGCTGCTCCATGATCGTCTTATATAAGTCGATGGACGGGCCTTGCATTACACCATCTTTTGAAATATCGGTACAAAAAATATTGATGGCTCCCAGCCCAATCATGTTGCCGATAAAATCAAAAATATTAATGCCGCTATCTTCCAGCCAGCCGCTGATCTTTATTTTTTCATCCAGCACATCTGCACCAATCAAAAATTTATCTGCTCCAAACTCCATTAGCCATTCTTCCAGCATTTCGGGATTTTTTACGGCCAGGCTTCCGACTGTTGCCATTGTGGCGCCTGCATTAAAAACATTGCCTACATCGGTTATGGTTTTTATGCCGCCGCCAAAATCAATTATAAGGTTTGTTGCCGCTGCTATCTTTTCCAATACAGACAGGTTAATTATCTTGCCTGCTTTGGCACCATCTAAATCTACGATGTGTAATCGCTTTAAGCCTGCATCAGCAAACATCTTAGCTACTTCTACCGGATTGTCGTTATATACTTTTTGCTGGGCATAATCGCCTTTGGTAAGGCGTACGCATTTTCCGTTTATGATGTCTATCGCAGGTATAATGGTCATGGTAACTGGATAAAGTTTTTTAATATTGTTTCTCCAACGGCTCCTGATTTTTCAGGATGGAACTGTACCGCATAAAAATTATTTTGTTGCAATGCCGCACTGTATGGCAGCACATAATCGGTTACTGCCGTTGTTTCTTCACTTAGCGCAGCATAATAACTATGTACTGTATAAACAAATGCTTCGTCTGCCAATCCATCAAACAAAGTAGATTTATAATTATAAATATTGTTCCACCCAATCTGCGGAACTTTTAAAACCGGTGATGCAAAAAGTTTTATAGGCGTATCAAAAATACCCAGGCAATCTGTGTCGCCTTCTTCTGAATGTTTACAAAGTAACTGCAGCCCAAGGCAAATTCCAAGCACTGGCTGCTGTAAAGAAATAATTAGTTTATCAAGGTTTTTATCACGTAAGTATTGCATAGCAAATTGCGCATGGCCCACACCCGGAAAAATGACTTTATCAGCATTGTAGATTGTATCAATATCATCTGTAACCACAGACTCTACCCCAATCCGCTGCAAAGCATATTGTACACTTTGTACATTTCCGGCATTGTATTTTATGATGGCTATCATAACCTTATCTCCTGAAGGGGAAATAAAACCCCTTTATTTTTATTGGTTAAAAATGTTGTTCCTATAACAAACCTTTAGTTGTTGGCAAAGCATTATTATTGATGTCTCTCTTTACGGCCATCTTAATAGCTTTAGCAAATGCCTTAAAAATCGATTCAATTTTATGGTGTTCGTTCTCGCCTTCTGCTTTAATATTTACATTAGATTTTGAAGCATCGCTAAAGGATTTAAAAAAGTGAAAAAACATTTCTGTCGGCATTTCTCCTATCTTTTCCCTCTTAAATTCCGCTTCCCAAACTATCCAGTTACGCCCGCCAAAATCGATGGCGGCTTGAGCCAGGCAATCATCCATCGGCAATAAAAATCCGTAGCGCTCAATACCCCTTTTATCGCCTAAAGCCAGTGCTATGGCTTCTCCCAGTGCTATGCCAGTATCTTCAATGCTATGGTGCTCATCAATATGCAGGTCGCCTTTGCAAACTATGCTTAGGTCAATATTTCCATGCCTTGCTATCTGGTCGAGCATGTGGTCAAAAAAAGCAAGACCCGTTTCGTTTTTTGCAATGCCGGTACCATCAAGGTTTATGTCAACTGTTATTTTCGTTTCATTGGTATTGCGGTGATGAGTAACTTTTCGGGGCGGCAGTTTTAAATAATTATAAATGTTGCTCCAATCGGGCGTATCTAAAACAATGGTCTCTTTTTTCAATTCATCGATTGTATCCTTAATTTCTGATGCACCTAACGAAGGGTCTATATTTATCCAAAGCCCTTTGCAGTGCAAGTTCTTCGCCAGTTGCATATCGGTTATCCTGTCGCCAATAACGAACGAATTTGCAAGGTCATATTCAGGGTTGCCAATGTATTTTGTAAGCATGCCGGTAGCAGGTTTCCGTGTGGGCGCGTTGTCTTCCGGAAACGTTTTATCAATACATACTTCAGCAAAATGGATGGCTTCATTGGCGAGGCACATCATCACAAAATTTTGCAAGGGCCAAAAAGTATCTTCCGGAAAAATGGCTGTGCCCAAGCCATCCTGGTTGGTAACCATCACCAATTCATAATTTAATTCCGTGGCTATTTTACGCATGTAATTAAACATGTCCGGATAAAATTCCAGCTTAGAAAAAGAATCCAATTGATACGTTGGTGGCGCTTCTTTTATTAAAGTACCATCGCGGTCGATGAACAAGATTTTTTTTGGTTGCATGGATGGTTGCTTGCTATTGGCCATAATTGTTTAATAAATTAATGAGTTGATTGTTTTCTTCCGGCGTGCCGATGGTTATGCGTAAACAATTTTCGCAGCCAGGGTCTTTGCTCCTGTTCCTTACTACAATTTCATTGTCAGATAAATAGCTATATAATTTACCCGCATCTTTTACTTTCATCAAAAAAAAGTTAGCATCGCTGGGGTAAATTTTTTCTACAAAAGATAAGGTACTAATTTGTTGTATCAATAATTGCCGTTGTGCTACAGTAGCGGTTATCCAGTCGTTTACAAGTGTTGTATTTTGTAAAGCCTCCAGCCCTAATTGCTGAGAAGCGCCGTTTACATTATAAGGTGGCTTTACTTTATTAAAAAGGCCGATAATATCCATTGAGGCGTAACATAAGCCCAGCCTTAATGCAGCCAATCCCCATGCTTTAGATAAAGTTTGCATTACCACCAGGTTTGGATACTCCGTAAGCTCTTGTATAAATGTTTTTTGTTTTGAAAAATTGATGTACGCTTCATCTATCAATATGATGCCGGGGAAATTATTTAGTAATATCTCTACATCTTCACGAGCCATATTATTGCCGGTGGGATTGTTAGGCGAGCAAATAAATAATAGTTTTGTGTTGGCATCTACGGCGTTCAAAATACCCTCCACATCTAACTGAAAATCCGGCGTAAGGCTTACTTTTTTAATAGCTACATCATTAATGTTGGCGCTTACTTCATACATGCCATACGTAGGCGGACAAACAATTACATTATCCTTGTCCGGATTACAAAAAATACGGTACGCCAAATCAATCACTTCATCGCTGCCATTACCGATAAAAATATTTTCTGCAGGCACGCCCTTTATACGGGCAAGCTGAAATTTTAATTGCCACTGCAATGGATCTGGATAGCGGTTAAATTTTTCTTCCAGCGGAGAGCCATAAGAATTTTCGTTTGCATCTAAAAACACAGAGGCTTTGCCCGTAAACTCATGCCGGGCGGAAGAATATGGGGTTAGCTTTTGTATGTTTTCTCTCACTAATTTTTGAAGGTCAAATTCCATAATAAATTATTTTACCCCTATCTACTAAACAGGTACCTGAGGATACATCCCTGTTATTTTGAGGGATTTTTTAATGTGCCGCCTAACATGTTTTCAATCGGACACTCACTGCATTTTTATGTGCATCCAAACCTTCGGCTGCTGCCATCGCTTCTACTGCGCTGCCTATATTTTTAATGCCTGATTTACTTAGTTGTTGAAAGGTAATTTTTTTTACGAAACTATCCAGCGATACGCCGCTGTAGGCTTTTGCATACCCATTTGTAGGTAAGGTATGGTTTGTGCCAGATGCATAGTCACCCACACTTTCAGGCGAATAATGCCCCAGAAAAACACTGCCGGCATTCACAACATTGGCTGCTAAGCTTACTGCATCGTCAGATGCAATAATCAAATGCTCCGCAGCATATCCGTTTAAAAGGTCAAACGCCTTGCCTGCATTTTCTATTACAATAAAACGGGCGTGCTGCAATGCTTTTACAGCAATATCTTTTCTTGGTAACTTACTAAGCTGCTCATGTATTTGCGTTTTTACTAAATCAATTATTTGTATCGAACTAGCCACCAAAACTACCTGGCTATCGATGCCATGTTCTGCCTGGCTTAATAAGTCTGCTGCTACAAAAATTGGGTTGGCCGTTTCATCTGCGTACACTGCAACTTCGCTTGGGCCTGCTGGCATGTCGATGGCAATGCCTTCTTTATTTACCAGTTGTTTGGCGCAGGTAACATACTGGTTGCCAGGGCCAAAAATTTTATACACCTGTGGTATAGTTTCTGTGCCATAAGCCATGGCCGCAATGGCTTGTGCGCCACCTGTTTTATAAATATTTTTTAAACCAATTAATTGAGCAACATACAAAATAACAGGGTTTATTTTGCCATTTTTATCAGCAGGCGTACAAATAATTATTTCGCTGCAGCCTGCCAACACAGCAGGTATGCCCAACATCAATAAAGTAGAAAATAAAGGTGCGGTACCTCCGGGGATGTATAGGCCTACCTTTTGTATGCCTACAGATTTTCTCCAGCAAGTAACTCCTATTGTCGTTTCTATTGGCAGTAAATCCTCTCTTTGCGCTTCATGAAATTTGGTAATATTGCTTTTGGCTAATCCTATCGCAGCTTTCAGTTTTTCATCTACCATTAATACCGCTTCAGTAATTTCATTCTCACTGACGCGAAGCCCACTTAATTCAACGCCATCAAACTTAGCTGCATAATTTTTTATGGCAGTATCGCCATTTGACCGAACATCGTTAAGAATGGCTGCGACAGTACTTTCCAGCGCCTTGCTATCAAAAGCTGGTCGTTTTAAAATGTTGTGCCATTGATCTTGCAATGGATTTATAAATATATTTTCCATAATTTAATCAATTGCCCCCATCCCCTAAAGGGGGGTTATTTTAAGAGTTTTTCTTGAATGCCATAGCCCAATATGCGGGGGTGCAAATTACCCCCCTTTAGGGAACGGGGGTGGCTCTATACAATCATCTTTTCAATCGGCAATACAATAATACCTTCTGCGCCAAACTCTTTTAGCCTTTCTATCACTTCCCAAAAATCATTTTCGTTTACCACGCTTTGTACGCTGCTCCAGCCTTCTTCTGCCAAAGGCACAATGGTAGGGCTTTTCATGCCGGGCAATAAAGAGGAAATATTTCTTAACTGGTTGTTGGGTGCATTTAATAAGATGTATTTATTATTTTTT
>JANXVN010000233.1 GCA_025351645.1 Ferruginibacter sp. | reverse complement strand
CCCAGGGTGTAGTAATATCTGCCAGGCTAAAAATGGTTGTTCTGTTAAAGCCTTCCTTTTTTAACGCCTCCAAATCCTTTGTAATACCTTCCTTACTTAAGTTATTTCCCATCCACATCCATAATACACCAGGCTTTGCGCTTTCTGGCGGGTGTATAAAAACTTTCTCTGCATCAGCTGATAGTTTTTTTGTTGAAATTAGGGGATGGATTTTAGGCTGAGAATATGCCAAACCAAAACTGAAAACAAACAACAGGGTTAGCATTATTTGTTCAAATGGGTTAATTATATTTTTTACTAATTTTGTAAATTTCATTTGTATAATTTAAAAACACGATGATTGATTATTTTGATTATTGGCTGGTGTTAATTTTGGATTTCAAAAAAATACTCATTTGTAAGACATTTTTTGAGGATAGTAAATTATTAATCCACCCGGTATGGTTTTTAATTTTACCGCTTTTATATGTTCCAATAAGATAACAGATTCAACTGGCTTATAGAGTAGTCCGGCATCTTTATCAAAAATATAATAGTAGGCATTTTATCAACTTCAAGCATTGTCATACAAAAGGCATGAATACTTTTATCTTGAACTGGTTTATAATAAAAATCTTTTGTATTAATTAAAAAACAGCATGTATTTTGCAAATTTTGTTCACAGGCTAAAAAATCTATTTCGAGCCCCTTATTTACAAAATTCCATGGCTGATATTTTCAATTCTGTACCCCATAATTATCATTATTTACACATGCAGCCGGTACCTCGTAAAACTCAGCTAAACTGGGCCCGTTAAGCCATTTCAAAATGACCCCCTAACAAAGATTCCAAAAAGTCCATAGGAAGTCCCTGATGGAAAGAGCTAAAAAGCATGTGAAGAACAGTTATTTTTGTAATATAAAAATAGTGATTAATTATTGTCCGCTGGTTTTATATAAATGATTCCGTCATTGCAGTATTTCTCTTTTGTATTTTACTTAAAGATTCCCCATGTAGTTCTATGCGTTTGGGTTAAAGTACAATCCTGTCGAGTATTGCATCGGCAAGTGTCTTTTCGCAAATCACTTCATGCCATTTTTTTATTGGCAGCTGAGCCGTTACGATGAGGGACTGGTTGCCATGCATGTCCTATCCTCAAAGATTTCCAGGAGCAATGCCCTGCTGACTGCATCGAAGGGCTGTACAACAAAGTAGTCCAATATCAGGGGGGTAGTTTTTCCATTTTAGTTCTACTTTGACACATTAAAAACGGGGCTTGAGTTCTTTTAAAGCTTAGCTTTATCGTAGGTAAAATTACTAAATAAATTTAGAGACACATGAAGCGAATAAGACTACCCTTCCAATTGCTGACGAGAGTCAGCTAAAGCAATATGTGTTCAGGTATTTCAGGTATTTTAAAAGCAGGATAAAAGACCAGAACAGGAATTTGCTTTTGTATTTCCAAGGATTGTTTCAAAGCAAAAAGCGTAATATAGTACGCATGGGAGAATCATCCTGGCGCAGTAATCTGACCTGTTGCCCGTTATTACTGCTGTTGCGATTGGATAAAGGTTATAAAAAATATAAAGTCATCGCTACCGGTTTTTAGCCCTTGTTGGTATTCACTCCACAACTATATTGTTGTAACTAATACCGTGAGCTGCCGATGTATGTTTTTTACCAGCATCAGTAGCAAGATTGGATGGTATTAAGGATAAATAAGAGCGTTAAAATATTGAAGCCACCAGCTTTTACAACTGGTGTTGATAGCTTTATATTTTTTTTTATTATTAACTAACAACCCAAAATAGCAGTAACAACACCGGCACAGAAAGCCCTTGCACAAAACCACCGTCTCATTTCTGCACCTAAATCTTGCGACATCGCGCCTATGGGGGATGTACCGGAATATCATTAGGTTAAAGGCAATAGTGGTGCCAGTGGAGAATGGTAAAAATTTAAACTTGGGTAACAATGAAAAAGTAGCTAATAATAGCAGGTATAATGACAATATGGTGTTCTTGCAATACCAACAGCTATATGCCTTGATTTGATTTTAAATTATTTAAAAACACCCCTGTTTGGGAGTTGGCTAAGGCATTTTAAAAAGAAGATGCGAAGCAGATAGAGGCTATTTTAAAAGATACTTCCGTTAACGTAGATTACCATGAGCGTAAATTTGGAAATACACCGTTGATGCTCGCTGTAGCTAATAATAAAAAAAAATCTGTAAAAAAATTATTAGAATCTAGGGCAAACCCAAATGAGAAAGATAATTATAATAATTCTACCTCAATCGTATTTGCCGGCGAATATCATTCGGATGATTGCAATACTTTAATGTTAAAAATATTGATAGAGCATGACTGCTACCCAAAGCAATTGTTTAAATATAATCAAGATGTTGGTGAAGGCTGGTACGGATCTTAATAAATACACTTATTATGAAGGATATGGTGTAATTACAGAAGCTTTAATACAAGATAATTTAGCAATCGCAAAGTATTTAATAATAGATAGACAGGCAAAAGTGCCTGAATACTGTTATGTCAGAAACAAAGGCGGTAACGATGAGCAGAAACTGACCATAACAGAGATGCTTAGCCCACATTGCAGCTAAAACTATTATTTTCATGATTTTTCGTAATTATTTTAGTTTTTAAATGCTGAAACGTTTGCTACTATTGAGTTTTGTTTTTTAGCAAGATTTGTAGTACACAGGGGGGTGTTCGTAAACCAACAGCTATTTTTAGCTTTGTGGCCAATGTATTTAAAAGCTTCATTTAGACACAA
>JANXVN010000230.1 GCA_025351645.1 Ferruginibacter sp. | reverse complement strand
CACCAACATTTAACTGGGTCCAGATATTTTCTTTACCGATAGCGTCATTATTTGGAGCAAAATTATCAAAATAACTTGCACTGAAAGAATAGGGGCCGGCAGTAATTAAATCAGCCAAACTAACTACCTGCGCCATATCAGCTGCATCAAATGTTGGTGTAGCTCTATTTGCAATTGCACCTTTATTTAAATAACATTTCATCAATAAAACCCTTGCAGCATTTTTATTCGCAATGTTGACTGGACCATCAGGAAGGGTTGGAATTATTGCATTTAATTCACCAATAATATAAGTTAATGCTTCTGTTCCTCTTCTAACTTTTGAGGCACCTACAGCACTTTCACCAGGCTCACGGTATGGAACCTGATCAAAATAATCTAAAGTAAGAAATTGCGCAAAAGCACGTAATAATCTTGCTTCAGCTGCTTGTTGAGGGCTTGGACTAAAACGTAAAATATCTGTAGCGATAAAATTAGCTGTTCCTAATCCTGAAAATACATCTTTTACATGTGCATTATCTCCATCAAACCTGTGCGCATGAATTACACGCCAGGCTCCATTATCATCCCAATCTCCACCACGTGTTGGCCCAATTAATTCGTCGGTAGACATAGAACCCAAGGCTAATAAATTTCCCTGATCTTGAAAAGGGCTTCGCATACTATTGTAGGCAGATTTAAGTAAGGCAGGCACATTTGCACCTCCTGTAGCCGAAGTACTTAAATTAACATCACCAGTTAATTTTTCTTCTAATTTAGTACAGCTTGTAATTGCAAGAGCAAAAAAAGCAATACCTATCAAAACTTTCTGTTTCATACTTTTTTAATTAAAATAATTTATAAAGAAATATTTACACCAAATGTTACCGTTCTGGCAGATGGGTACGGTATGTACTCAATACCAACAGAAGGAACACCATTTACACCTTTATCAGTGTTAACCTCAGGATCAAATCCGGAATATTTAGTTATTACCAATAAATTTTGACCCGTAACATAAACGTTTACACCTCTAAAGGTTTTACCTATATTACCGATAGCATAAGATATTGTTGCATTTGTTAGTTTTAAATAATCACCTTTTTCTAAGAATCTTGAAGAAGCAGTTACCGGATTGGCAAATGACTCTTTAATTGGATCTTGATAAACAGACAAAGCAATATTTTTACCATTATTTATACTTCCTACATTAATTACATTATTTAAGGTATTGTTATAAATAAGCTGACCAAAGGCACCATTCATATTGGCTGTAAAAGATAATTTTTTATACTGAACAGTAGTACTTAAACCAACCAATGTTTTAGGATTTGGACTACCAGCATAATATAAAACATCACCACCATCGGCGTAAGTAGCTAAACCTGTTGTTTTATCAAATCCAAGAAATTTTCTTGTAACAAAAGAGTTGATAGGAAGATTATTCCTTATCACTTCAACGGTTGATCCGGAAATTCCCTGACCATCTAAAGCACCTGTGTTTATTGAAGATGGTAAACCAGAAACATTGTTCTTGATAAAGGTAGCATTAACGCCTAAATCCCAATTAAAGTCATTACCCTTAATGATTGAAGCATTTACTGCGAATTCAAAACCTTTGTTTACTATATTGCCAGCCAAGTTTTTCCAGGTTACAGCACCGGCTGCTCCAAAAGGAACAATTGATTCACTTGGAAATAATAAATCAGTTGTTTTTTTATTGAAATAATCTACAGTCAGCGTAATTCTATTGTTTAGCAGCGTAATGTCAGTACCAATATTATATTGTCTGTCAGACTGCCATTTTAAATTTTCATTGGCATTATTCACAATATTTAAAGAAATACCATCTCCTCCAAAACCATATCTACGAATAGCAGAACCAGATGGAAATTCCTGATTACCAGTTTTACCCCATCCACCACGGATTTTCATTGAATTTATAAAATCAAATTTGAAAAAACTTTCTTTACTAATGTTCCAGGCTCCTGAAAAAGATGGGAAATAACCATACTTATTGTTTACACCAAATTTTGAAGAACCATCAGCTCTGAATGTAGCTGTTAAAAGGTACTTATCATTATAATTTAAATTAGCTCTACCAAAATAAGATTGAATTTCATAACTAGGATCTGAAAAAGAACTAATGCCTCTGTTGGTTGGATTAGAATATTGAATATAATTGGTAAAATCTAAACCATAATTTCCAAATCCACCACCTGCGGCTCCATAACCATTCATGCTAAAACCACTATTTGTATATTTTAAATATTCATATCCTACCAGGGCAGTAAGATTTAATTTACTAGTTAATGCATGATTAAAATTTAAGGTATGGGTTGCTTGTTGTGTCATTAATTCATTTGAACCAATTAAAGCCCTTCCTTTATCCTGAACATCATTAAAATTAATAAATGGTTGAATGGAAGTTCTTCTCGTACCAGCTCCATAATTCACACTATATAAAAATCTATATTCTAAATATTTACTAAATTTATAATATGGAGAAATACTTGCCAGAATAGTGGTCACTTTTGATCTGTCAGTAACAGCCTCACTTACAGCTAATGGATTAATTAAATCTCCACCTCTTACTACATTAAATGAATCTGCTGTATTTGCAGAATTACGCAACTTTAATAATTTGGTTGGATTCCACTGTAAAGCATTTCCGATTAAACTACCCCGCGATCCTGCATTATTAGATATTGGAGCAATGTCTTCTGAGTATTGACTTGGAATAATATTAACATCCAAACCGAGTTTTTTGCTATCTAAAAATTTGAAATTAGCACTTAGGTTAGCCGTATATTTTTTAATCCCAGTTTTTCTAACAATACCTGTTTGATCCAGCGTACCGAAAGACAAACGAAATTTTGCGTTTTCATTTCCACCACTTACTGCAAAATTATAATTTTGAATAACTCCCGTTCTCAAAATAGCACCCAATGCATCTGTGTTAGCACCTTCATCATTTGCGTTACTTAATCCATAATAAGTTAATGCACTTCTAAATTGATTTGAATTTAATACTTTTAATTTTTTTGCAATATTTGAAAATCCTGTAGACGCACCAATATCCATTCTAGTTTGTCCCGACTGACCTCTTTTGGTAGTAATTAAAACTACACCGTAGGCTGCTCTTGAACCATAAATAGCAGTTGCAGATGCATCTTTTAATATATCCATTGTAGCTATATCAGATGGATTGATAAAATTTAAAGGGTTACTTCCAGGGTTACTTCCGCCTAACCCTACATCGCCTAAACCAGGTTTTGGAGATCTTCCATCTAATGGAACACCATCAACAATGTACAACGGTTGACCTGTACCTGTAACAGTAGAGTTTCCACGTATTTTAACTGTAGATGCTCCACCAGGTGCACCTGAATTATTGATCATTTGAACCCCGGCAACTTTACCTTGAATCAATTGATCTGCAGAAGTGTACGTTCCTTTGTTAAAATCTTTCGCTTGAACTGTTGATACCGCACCGGTAAGATCTTTTTTTCTTGCAGTACCATAACCTATCACAACAACCTCATTAAGACTGGTATTTGATGATTCCATCAAAACAGCAACATCTGTTTTGCCAGTTACATTTACTTCCTGCTTATCGAAACCAGCACCTGTTAAAGTAACCTTTACAATACCATCTGCGGCAGATAATTTAAAAGTTCCGTCGGTACTTGTTGCAGTACCAACTTTTTTACCGGAGGCTGTAACTCCCTGTACCGATATCCCGGCAATTGCCGATCCATCTTTCGAGTCAGTTACTTTACCTGTAATTTCTTTGTTTTGGGCAAAAGCCAGTGTTGAAAACATAGCAAGGAACATGCAAAGCATGCC
>JANXVN010000220.1 GCA_025351645.1 Ferruginibacter sp. | reverse complement strand
TACTTTTATCGGCAACCCCAACCCTAAATTTACCTACGGCATCAACCTCGGTTTTAGTTACAAAAATTTCGACCTAAGTTTGTTCTTATACGGTTCGCAAGGCGGGCAGGTGTGGAACGAGGTACGGTACTGGACAGATTTTTTTAGTTCCTTTAGCGGCGGTAAAAGCGCAACGGCCCTGTATGGTTCGTGGACGCCGACCAACCACAACGCAAGAGCACCCATACAGGAAAATGCTGGCTATGCAAGTACCAACGGCTCGCCCAATAGTTATTATGTAGAAAATGGCAGTTACCTGCGGGCTAAAAATATTTTGCTCGGCTACACCTTCCCTTCTTCTCTTTTAAAAACCAAAGGCATTAATAATATACGCGTTTACATACAGGCGGCCAACCTGTTTACTATTACAAAATACACCGGGGCAGACCCTGAAATAAATGGCAATGGCGTTACAGAGTTTGGTATAGATGAAGGCTCGTACCCAAGCACCAAACAATTTTTAGTAGGCGTTAACCTGAAATTTTAATTTACTAATTACAAAATTTAGCACCATGAAATTGAGATATAAAATAGCAGGATTGATAGTGTGCACAGCGCTGCTATCCTGCAAAAAAGATTTTCTTAACCGGCAGCCACAGGGTTCTGTAAATGCAGCTACCTTAACAACAAAAGTTGGCGTAAACGTACTTTTGGTGGGGGCTTATGCAGCATTAAGCGGGCAAGACTACGATAGTGATGCGGGCAATATACAAAGCCTCGGTGGCGGTAACGCATGGGCAGTATCGCCCAGCAACTGGCTATGGGGCAGTGTGGCTGGCGGCGATGCGCACAAAGGCAGCGATGGCGGCGACCAGGTTACAATGATACCCGTAGCCACCTTCACCATCGACCCAAGCAACGATTTAATAAATGATAAATGGAAAGCAGTGTATGAGGGCATTACCCGTTGCAACACCGTATTAAAAGTTATACCGCAGGTGACTGATATGACGCTGCCCGAAAAAACAAATGCTAAAGCACAAGCACGTTTTTTAAGGGCACATTTTTATTTTGAATTAAAACGATTGTACAATAACGTGCCTTACATAGATGAAACAACGGTGGATTTAAAACAGCCAAACAACGTTGATATATGGCCGAAGATAGAAGCCGATTTTAAGTTTGCCGCCGATAGCTTACCAGTTACGCAAACTGATATTGGCCGTGCAAACAAATGGGCAGCGGTTGCTTATTTAGCTAAAACTTATTTGTACCAAAAAAAATATGCCGATGCACAGCCGCTCTTTACGCAAGTGATAAATGGCGGCAACACATCAGGCGGTATAGCCTACGCTTTAAACCCCGTGTTTGAAAATAATTACCGCCCCGCTTTTGAAAGCAGCAACCCCGAAGCCGTGTTTGTGGTAGAGATGGCCGCCAACGTAGGCACCGGTTCTATTAGCAATAGCAACCAGGGCGACATGCTTAATTACCCCTACGGTGCCGGCTTGCCTTTTGGCTGCTGCGGTTTTTTTACGCCTTCTATCGACCTTGTAAATTCTTTTCGTACAGATGCTGGCGGGCTTCCTTATTTAGATGATTACAACAGCCACGGCGTAGCAAACGACCAGGGGCTTTTATCATCCGACGCTTTTACGGCGGATGCTGGAAACCTTGACCCACGGCTTGATTGGACCGTTGGCCGCAGAGGCATCCCTTACCTTGATTGGGGCGTGCACCCCGGCCAGGATTGGGCAAGGTCGCAGAGTTACTCCGGCCCCTTTTCTCCCATAAAAAATGTTTACTGGAATTTCAGTTCTCCTTCCGATGGCGATTATTCGCAATGGGCACCCGGCTCATCTATCAACGTATTTGTTATTCGCTTTGCGGATGTTTTGCTGATGGCCGCCGAAGCAGAAGCACAGCTAGGCAATTTTGCGCAAGCTGAGAATTATGTAAACATGGTGCGGAGCCGCATTGCCAATAACCCGGCTTCGTGGGTGTACAAATACAACGACAATGCCAACCCATCTGCAGGTTTTTCCACCACGCTGGCAGCCAATTATAAAATAAGCACTTACCCTGATGGCGCTTTTTCCAACACAGCCAAAGCATTGAAAGCTATTTATTTTGAACGTAAATTAGAGCTCGCCATGGAAGGCCAGCGCTTTTACGACCTTAGCCGCTGGGGCCTTGCAGCGCCAACCATCAACGCCTATTTTCAGTTTGAAGGGCAGTTTACTATTGATGTAAAGTCGGCACATTTTACTGCTAACAAAAATGAGTACTTCCCCATACCGCAAAGCCAAATAGACTTGACCAATAATAACGGAAAGCCAACGCTAACGCAAAATATGGGGTATAAATAATTGATGTATTGTATGGCGCCTTTGTAATAGTCGCCATAAAGCAGTAACTTAAACCAAACAATTGCCTACAGCCACAAACTAATAATTTTTTTATGGATCAATTTACAGCCGCCGTTGCCATGCCAAAACCTGCACAGCACGTCATTGAAAATTCCGACATTGTTACCCATCCCAAACGCCTCTATTCTTTAGATGCCTTGCGTGGGTTCGACATGTTCTGGATAATGGGCGCCGATGAAATTTTTCAATCGCTTTTCCGCGCCACCCATTCGCCCTTTTGGGAGGTGCTATCCATCCAATTTACACATCCCGATTGGAACGGCTTTCATTTTTACGACCTCATTTTTCCCCTTTTCCTTTTCATGGCAGGTGTGGCCACGCCATACTCTGTAGGGCGTGAGCTAGAGAAAGGGAAAACCAAAAACCAGGTATTATTAAGAGTAGCAAAAAGAGCTTTTATATTAGTGCTACTAGGTATGGTACTAAACATCGGGCTGCAAATTCGCCCGCTTTCAACAATGCGTTTTGGCAGCGTACTAGGCAGGATAGGCCTTGCATATCTCTTTGCCAACATCATCTACATTTATGCAAAACAACGTACCCAAGTAATTTTCTTTTTCGGCATACTCATCAGTTATTGGCTATTGCTAAAATTTACCCACGCACCCGGCCACCCCATGGGCGACTTATCAATGGAAGGAAATTGGGCCAGTTATGTAGACAGGCATTTAATACCCGGCCGCCTCTATTTAGGCATCCACGACCCCGAAGGCATCGTATCCACTTATCCCGCAATAGCCACCGGGCTACTGGGTATCATGGCAGGCGTGTTTATTAAAAACGGCAACTTCACCGGCAATCAAAAATCTATCCGCTTAGCAATTACGGGCGCAATATTTATCATACTCGCCGTTATCTGGAACTTCGATTTCCCCATCAACAAAAACCTATGGTCAAGTTCCTTCGTGCTAACGGTAGGCGGCATCAGCCTTATTTTATTAGCGTTATTTTATTATGTCATCGATGTACGCGGCCATGTAAAGTGGTCGTTCTTCTTCCGTGTAATCGGCATGAATTCCATCTTAATTTATGTATCCGGCCACTTCATCAACTGGGAGTATACCAACAACGCCTTTTTTAAATGGCTCGGCCAATTAGTAGGCAATCCCTTTAATGCGGTAGCGCTAGCCATCACGTATGTGCTAATAAAATGGTGCTTCCTATATTTTATGTACAAGAAAAAAGTTTTTCTAAAAGTGTAGGCTAGTTGATTATTAATAATTAATTACTTTTTGTTGCCCCAGCCAATACACAGCCACGTTCGGCTGCGGTGGCGTCGCACTCTTTTACATTGGTTTTTCATGGCATCATTGTTTACCAAATGTGGGGCCTGTGCAGTTTTAGAGAGCCTTCGCTCAATCGGCAGCTTACAAAGGTTCCCAGCATTATAGCACAAAATATTTTTGGTATAAACCTGCTCCATCGGAGCAACCTATTTGTAGGAAATTATGCATCCCCATCCCATTGCCCCATCGGGGCAACTTGTTTGTAACATTAAGAATTAGAAATTAGCCGAAGCGAAATCTTCCGGTATTTTTTGCTATCCAGCCTTTAAAAAATTCTTAATTCTTAATTTCTTTGTTGCCCCAGCCAATACAGCAGCCACGTTCGGCTGCGGTGGCGTAGCACTCTTTTACATTAATTTTTTATGGGATCATTGTACACCAAATGTGTAGATGCGAGGTTGTTTAAGTAATATAAAAGCTTGGAAGCACTGTATTTCGTAGGAACACGCCGCGGTGTGTTCAGCAGTATCTTACCAAATTAAATAGGCCGCCAAAATTATAATACCCTGCAGAACACGGCGCGGTGTATTCCTACAAAAAATGCCGGGTATTATCACGGGCACATAACGGAGGACGGGAAGACGATTACCATTCAACTGGCAGACAACTTCGCCCTGTTGCCGGTTGTTACTACACTTTATACATGTTTCCGTACCTGTAGGGAAGGTACGTTAGGTACTTTTTGAATTATCTAGGGAATATCAAAACTCTGCTCAACCAGCATAAGCCCCAAAGCTGTGGGCAAAGATACTCATAGGTATGCCGTTGAAGGGAGTGACACAACGATGATCACCAAAGCTTCCTAGCCCGAACAAAAAAATAAATTGGATATGTTGATATAGGATAGTAAAATATTACTTTCGCCCCCTTACTTCACCAGCTTTATCTGCGGTAATATTTTCGATATAACAACTTCCTGCAGCAGGCCAGGCTCTGTAACCGGAATTTGATGGCCGGATTTATCAAACCAAAAAAGGGCTTTCTTTTTTGTTATTAACTGGTTATAATATTTCGCGGATAGTGCAAAATTGGTTTGTTGGTCGGTTCGGCCAACAAAAAAATAAACCGGGCAATTAACTTTCGGCAAAGACACGGTAAGGTTTCTCTGGCTCGCCTCTTTAAAAAGTGTACCCATTGCTGCATTTTCAGTAAAATATTTTTTAAATGCTACGGTATCTTCAACAGCCTCACCACTAAATACAAACAACCACTTTCGGTCATAATAATTTTGTACCCCATCTTCAAATGGAATTTTAACGGTAGCAAGTTCGTTGGTTGCCTGTATGTTTTTTTGTGCTACAGCTTTCTCCTTTAGTTCTTTTAACAAAATACGCTCGCTCTGCAATTGGTTTACTACAGGGCTTACTGCCATATAAGCGTACAACTGTTCGGGATGTTTATCGGCCATATAAAACCCCAGCACCGTTCCCCACGACCAGCCCATTAAAAACAGTTTTTTTTGATGGAATTGTTTAAGCAAAGTGGTCACTAATTCATGGGTATCATCTTCATATAATTTAACGGTTAGTTTTACTGGTGATGGATTAAGCAGTAGCGTTTGCCCGCAGTTACGCTGGTCCCAGGCAACAACTGTAAAGTGCTTCTTCAATTCATCCAGGTAAGTTTTGTTTTCATCATAAATACCCTCCGAGCCAGGGCCGCCGGTTATAAAAAGAAATAGCGGTTTTGAACGGTCTGTGCCTTCTATTTTAATTACCTGTTTAATGCCGCCTATTAGCACGTTTTCAGTAGTATCTATTTTTGTTTGAGCAAGGCAGTGGCTACCTCTCAAAATTATCAATGAACAAAAAGCAAGTTTACAAAGTGTTTTTATCATAACAATAGTAAATAATTAGTTGATGTAAAGATAGCTGCCGATAGTTGGTATTTATGCCGGCTCCCGGTTTTTATCTACCCCAAAAGCAAGTGCTATAATAATTGCCATCAAGGTAATAAACGACACAAACAATTTCATAACTGAATCATCAGGTGTAGGGCCAAAGGTATTTGCGAGTTGACATATGGTAAGCAAAATAACTAATGTCTACAGCATCCAATTACCCACTTTATTTTTAGCCTTGGTGAAGGTTGCATAAATAGATGTTCCTGAAAAAAAGATTGCAAATTCAATAATCAGCGTAATGGCCACATGGTTCCATAGCCCCAAGCCAACTTTGTAATCGCTAAAAGGTGTTAATAGCAAATCTGCAGTGTGTACTATCAAATCAAAAAGCCAGTGGCTTAAAACACAAAGGGCAATTACAAGCGCACCCCGGTTATCCCTTTTAAATAGCCAGTAAATGCCCCCTACTACCACGCCCCACACTACGCCCATAAGCAAGCTATGCGTGTAAGGAAAATAGAGGGATTCAAAAGCATTTGTTTTTGTATAACCAGGCACCACCGCAACTTTTTCAATATGGGATACCAGTAAAAATGGCTAAAGAAGATCTACAAATTGTGTGGCTATAAAAAGGGTTGCTAATGAAACATTTGGGGCTACTTTTTTAGCAGCAAAGGAAAGTCCGAAATGTCCGATAAACATAGTAGGTGGTTTTATGAAAGGCAAAGATGGATACATGAAAAGGCAATTAGCTTGATAAAAATAAAGAAATCATTAAAAGTTGTTTTTTCCTGATCCTGCTAAAAGTTTCCGGCGTCATCCCTACCATAGAGGCGATGTATTGTAAAGGCACCTGGTTAAAAAGTTCCCTGTTATGCTCAAAAAAGTAGTCGTATCTTTTTTGGGCTGTCATTAATAAATGGCTAAAGATCCTTTCTTCTAAAATAATAAAGTAACGAAAAGTAAATAGCCTTTCAAATTCGTGCCATTTAGAAACCTGTTTTCCGATCCTTTCATAATCGCTTTTTGAAATAATTGACATTTCAGTATCCACCAATGCCTGTATTGAAAAACGGGAAGGTGCCCCAAATAAAAAACTCGATATGTCTGCGGAGAAATTGCCCTTTGTTGAAATCCATTGGGTTATTTCTTTTTCATCGGTTGGCACAAACATCCTCAAAAAGCCAGATTGAACAAAACTCAATTTGTTGCACCGTTGGCCAGCTTTCAATAAAAAATCCCTTTTTTTAATGGTTGTTGATATAAATAAAGAAACGATAGCATCCAGGTCAGTAGGTTCAACAACGCCAAAAGAAGAGGTTATGTATTGTTCGAGTGCTGTTATATATAGTGTTGTTTAGCAGCATTGCCGCATAAGGTTTAGTACGCGGCTAACCAGGCGCCTGCTTTTTTTACAGACGAATTTACAATAGTTTGTGCTGCCTTGCTGGTGTTTATATCGTTTAATAATTTATCAATTGCAGGCATGGCCACTACTAATTTTAACCGGCTATAAAACAGCCAAACTTTTCTCGTCACAAATTGTTGTCCACCTGTAATTTAGCACCCAAAACAAAACTAATCGTCCCATGCAATTAGGTATCAGCACCTTCGGAGAAGTAACGCCAGACGGCACGCCAGGCAAAGCAGTACACGCACACCAACGGGTGCAGGAGCTGCTGGAAGAAGTAAAGCTGGCCGAAGAAGTAGGGTTAGATGTGTTTGCATTCGGCGAACACCACCGGCCAGATTTTGTAATATCCGCACCGGAAATATTTATGGCTGCCGCTGCCACTATCACTAAAAATATAAAGCTATCCAGTTCGGTAACTGTATTAAGTTCTGCCGACCCGGTACGTACTTTTCAAAATTTTGCTACGGTAGATTTACTATCCGGCGGCAGGGCAGAAATTATTGCAGGCAGGGGATCGTTCATAGAATCTTACCCCTTATTTGGTTTTGATTTAGATGATTATAACGAGCTGTTTACAGAAAAGCTAGCCCTGCTGATGCAGATAAATAAAGAAGAAATAGTTAGCTGGAAAGGTAAGCACCGTGCGGCCATAGACAGGCAGGGGATATACCCAAGGCCGCTGCAAGGATCATTGCCAATATGGATAGGCGTTGGCGGCACACCAGCTTCGGCAGTACGGGCAGGCACTTTAAATTTGCCTATGGTAATAGCCATACTTGGCGGCTCGCCAGAGCAGTTTGTACCTTTTGTAGAGTTGTACCGCCAAAGTGCCCAAAAGGCCGGGCACGATGCAGGCAAACTACAACTCGCCATTAGCTCACAATTTTATATAGCGCCAGATGCGGTACAAGCTGCGCACGAATTTTATCCATCTTATGAAGCTTTGATGAACAGGGTGGGCAGGGATAGGGGCTGGCCGCCAATGAACAAACAGCAATTTGAATTTTTACGTAAAGACGGGGCACTGATTGTTGGCAGCCCGCAACAAGCCATCGATAAAATAATGGCCCAATACCAGTTGTTCCATAACACCCGATTTTTAGCACAACTGGTAACTGGGGTTACGCCCCATAAAAATATATTAAAAGCCATTGAATTATTTGGTACAGAGGTGGCACCGGTGGTTAGGAAAGAAACTGAGGGGAAGGGTGTTGTGGTGTAATAATAAAAATACCTTGCCATTAAATGGATGTTCCAAACCAGTTACACAATCAGTTTTATTTTCGCTATGAAAAGTATAAACTTTTGTGTAGGTTTCGTAAAACAAAATCGTAACAATTATGAAATCTCCTTTACTTCCCATCAGCATATTATCTATTTACAAAAATAGTTTGGGCGACCGGCTTCCTTTACCGGCACGCATGGCGCAATGCACGCCCGATACACAAACAGCTATTTTTAATATTGCTACCGACTTGGCCAGCAAAGGCGGCAAGCTAATTTTGAGCGACCTGTTCCGCAGTTACGATATGCAGTCGCAATCGCACAACGATTACGTATCCGGCAAAAAGAAGGCCTTTAGCCCACCGCCCGGCGGCAGTTTTCACGAGGCCGGGCGTGCCTTCGATATAGACCTCAGCTCCATAAAAATAGCCCTGCAAGATTTTTGGGAAGTTGCGGCCAGCCACGGCATGCTGCCCATTATTGCCAAGCCAAAAGCAGGGGCCAGCGAGTCGTGGCATTTTGATTGCAGGGGCAGCCACCAGCTTGTGTATCAGTATTACGCCGATAAAAAGGGCACTAATTTTAAGCCTTACACAGCCGCCGCCGCAAGTGGTATTTTATCCATAGGTGTACCTGTAAATGCATTCTGCACTAACCAAACGCAGGCTGCTATTCAATCTTGCGTCATTAGGCTTGGTAAAGAAATTGGTAATATAGATGGGCAGCTAGGCCGAAAAAGCCAGCAGGCACTGGAAGATTTAGGCGTGGCTTTTAACTCCGGCAATGTTAGTGATATGTTGCTACAAGTAGAAAATTTAGTACAGCAACAATTTACGGATGAGTTTAAAATACCTTCCTTAACCAGTAATAATTTTATTACGCCTCCCAAAAATACCAGTAAGGCTAAAGCATAACAACCATACTCATAAAAGTATAGTATCATCCAATTCCAATAAGTAAAGCCATTTCGCGCCAAATAGCTGCACTTCTATTTTCCTGGTAAAAAGGCTGGATAAAGAAAAAAATCGGCTACTCTTTGCTTCACGGCAATATATTTTCATCTGCAAAAAAAATATATTTTGTAACTAGCTGTACGCGGCGCTATTTCACCAAACCATATTTTAACAACGTTATTGCTAACACGCCGGTATTTTGCCTGTAAGTTTATCCATCCTTAAGGCTTTATAGCCAAATGGTAATTGTATGCCAACCCAGCCTTTTTTCATCTAACCAAAACAAAAAGATATTACCATAGCAGGCTATTGCAATGTGTAGCCAGGTTTAAAAAAATAAGTGCCGCGCAAATACTGTACGCAAATATTTACTGTACCAGCATTGCAAATTGTACCTGCTTGTAATGATAAATGTATAACGCACGCAAACTTGTTTAATTTAATGGGCGCTGGTGGCTTTTGCCTGGTTGATGCGTATTCTTAAAGCCTGGCATCTATTTTAAGTTGATGGCTGTGCTCCAATATTTTTAACTATATTACTTTTTAGCTATTAATTCTAAAAAATAATTGTCCGGTAAAAATAAGGTACAGGTAAAAGTTGCTTAGCAAATTATTATGTGCCTTGTATATTTATAGCCAATGGAAATGTGGTGAATAGTATGCCTGAAAGATAGCCACATTAAAAATATATACCAAAGCAACCATTGCGTTATTTAAGCGTTATTGAAAAAGTTGCTTTATTTGAATTGGGTTACCAAGCTGTGAGATGAAAAATGTAAAGTACAGCCATATTAAACGTGCGGTACTTGTACATTAAAGCTATGTATAACACTATTGGCGGAAACACAGAGGCTTGGTATTACAATAAGTTAAAAAATGCTGGCAGTTAAATAAAGTTGGATTATCTAAAAAGAAAACCAATATGCTTAAAAGACGTACATAAATAGTTAGTATTTTTACTTTAATTCAAACGTACCCAAATTTATCTCATTTTTATTAATATCACATTCAATATGAAATATCTTTATTTAGTATTTGCAGTTGTATTTTCATTTTTATTTGTATTTAGTACCGGAGCTTCTGCACAAACATTGCAGTTGAATACTATAAATAATAATAGGGATTTAATTAGATGTTACACGGTAGAAAATATAGCGCAATATCGCAAAACCCATCCCAATGCTGAAACAGATGCCCAATTTGAAGCCTGGATAAACTATAAAATCCAAGCCCGTAAAACACAGCGTGTAGCGGCAGCAAGTTATACCATCCCTATTGTTTTTCACATTATCAGTAATGGCGAAGCGGTAGGTACCTACCCAAACTTAAGCGCAGCTGCCATACGGCAACAAATACTTCAATTAAATAAAGATTATGCCAACCAATCAAATAGCCCCTATGCCGTAGCAGCCAATACGGGTATACAGTTTGTACTGGCGCAAAAAAATGAGGCGGGTGTTATACTGGTAGAACCTGGCATTGACCGCCTAAACGCCACCGTTAAAGGGTGGCAACCTTACACCACTGGCTGGTTAAATACTTATATAGATGCAACCGTAAAGCCAACTTCTATCTGGAACCCAAACAACTATTTTAATGTTTGGGTAGTGCCCAGCTTTACTAACGGCCAATCTGATTTGTTAGGGTATGCAACTTTTCCTACAGCATCTACCCTTACTGGTTTAGATGGTGCAGAAGACGCTTCTACTGCGGGTGTTGTACTACAAACAGGTGCCGTTGGCAGTGCCTTTGCGCCATTTAATTGCGGCGCTACTTATGGCTTAGGCAAAACACTGAGTCATGAAGCCGGTCATTTTTTCGGGCTAAGGCACATTTGGGGCGATGCTAATTGTGGCAACGATTATTGCGATGACACCCCGATACATTTTACCAGTAACAGCGGTGTGCCATCTCACCCCAAACCAAATAGTTGCGGTACAGCCGACGAAATGTTTGAGAATTATATGGATTACAGCGACGATATTATATTGAATACTTTTACTGCAAACCAAGCAGATAGGATGCAGACAGTAATGCTTAACAGCCCCAGGCGCAAGTCACTGGCAAATTTAGTAGCCGGTGGCGTGCCTGTAGCTACCAGCAATAAAATTGCTTTTTCAAATTGTACTGGTAGCATAAGCATTTCAGAAACAGGCACTACCGGCACCTACCCTAGGTATAAAGACGTTAACCTTACTTTAAATGTAGAAGATAAAGCTACCGGCGCAGCAACGGTTACCCTACTGCCTACAGGTACTGCCATTAA
>JANXVN010000198.1 GCA_025351645.1 Ferruginibacter sp. | reverse complement strand
GAAAAGTTTTAAAGGCCCAGATAAAAATATAGGATTCATTTTTTCACCCAACGTAAAAACCAGTTATGACCTAAACAAAACTATTGCACTTGGTTTGGAGTATTATGGAAGCACGGGGCCAGCACTTCATTTTGATACATTCAACCAGCAGCAGCACCAGTTGTTTGTAGTTACAGATTTAAACCTAGATCCGAAATGGGAATTTAATGCAGGGCTTGGAGAAGGATTTACAACCAGTACAGATAAGCTTATATTCAAAATTATTTTAGGAAGAAAGTTTTAAACAAAAGTTTAAATAGTCATAAGCCATTGCCCATAATATTGGGCGTAATTCGTTTATAAATTTATATTGTTTTCAAAAGTAAATTGATCTCCCCTATAAACTTTTGAATGATAATTTATCATTCATAACTCTCAAGACGCTATCATTTTTAAAAATTCCTCTTTCTTCCTTCTTGCTACTTCAATCTCAGTACCATCCTGCATCATAACGCGGCCTCCGTTGCCCCGCAGGTACTTTTGTATGTAGTTTAAGTTGATGAGGTGAGAATTGTGTACACGGTAAAAATGGTATGGCGCAAGCATATCTTCAAAATCTTTTAATAATTTGGTTACGGTAAGGTGACGGCCATTTTGGAAATAAAGCTTGCTATAATTACTGTTAGATTCTATGTGCAGGATATCTTTTATCGGGATAAATTCTAAACCTTCCGTAGTTGAAATAGCGATCTTATCATCCTGCGATTTATTTTCGTTCATGGAAGAGCGCAGTACGTCTATCTTTTCTTTTGTTTGATGGACACGCAGTTTACTGAGCCGGTCTACAGATTGCTGGAGCTCTTTTATAGCGATTGGTTTTAACAAATAATCGAAAGCCGCTATACGGATGGCATCTATCGCATAATGATTATAGGCAGTGGTAAAAATAATTTCAAAGTCTACTTCTTTTAGCTCTTCCAGCATTCGGAAGCCACTCATCTTAGGCATTTCGATATCCAGAAAAATAACATCCGGCTTGTGATGGTTGATTAGCAGGATCGCTTCTTCCGGCTTTTGTGCCATTGCTATTACTTCAACCGTAGGGCAAAATTCCGCTAGTTTTTGTTGCAGGTTTTGCATACTGCTTAGTTCATCGTCAATAATAATTGCGTTGATTTTTTCCATTTTAAATCAATTTAATTTTTACAGATACCCTTGTGCCGATAGGTACTTTATCAGGGCTATATAAATCAGTAATGATAATGTTTTCGTCATTTTTAGTACCATTAAAAATGTGTATCCTATCTGCAGTAATAGCAAGCCCTACACTTTTGTGGAATTTTTTATTTTGCAGGTTGTAAGCGGCTGCCTGTTGCCTGCCAATGCCATTATCTTCTATCACATAAAGTATACATTCATTTTCCAGCGTGGCTTTTATAGAGAGCTTGCAATCAAGCCTTTCACTATGTGCAATGCCATGTTCAATAGCATTTTCTACATAGGGCTGTATAATGAGCGACGGTACTTTGTAATCGCCATTTAGTAATTGAGGCTGTATGCAAGTTTGGTAAGTAAATTTATTATTAAACCGAAGCTGCTGCAGGTCGATGTATAATTGTAATGCCTCCATATCTTTTATTAGCGGTATTACTTCGTTAAGGCTGCTATCTAAAATAGTACGGATGAGGCGGGTAAATTTATTAAGGTAATCGCTAGCCAGCCGCTTCTCATTCTGCATCATAAAATTTTCAATGCTGTTTAGGCTGTTAAAGATAAAATGCGGGTTCATCTGTGCACGCAATACCTGCATCTGTATTTCAGTGATTTTTTGCTTTAGGCTTGCTTCGGTGCGTTTCTTTTTAGCGTTGGTGCTTTTATAAATGAAGAAGGCTATAGCAATGGCCAGAACTAATGAAATAACTACGGCAAGCAATAAGCCGTTTTTTATGGCGAGGTCTTTATGCTGCAACACAGATAATTCTGTAAGGTGGCTGTTCTCAATTTCTTTGCGTTTTATCAACCATTGCGATTCGTTGATGATAACGTTGCGCTTGTTGTTTTCTGAAAATAACGAGTCGGCAGCTTTACGATATACACGATAAAAATTTATAGATTTATCCTTGTCTTTTAGCACATCGTACACATTAGATAATTGAAGCGCCGCATTGGCAACATCTTCCAGGTAGCTGGTTTGTTTAGCTATGTTTAAAGCACTATCAAGCAAAGATATTTTTTGAGCATTTGAAATATTTTTCAAGTAAGTGGCCTGCGCTATATATGCCTGGAATTCGTTACGTAAATCGTTTTGTATTTTAGCTTGTGCTATTGCTTTATTAAAATAAAAAATAGCCGAATCGGTGTTGTTATCAATGGCATACAACTTGCCAAAACCTACATAAAATTGAGAAAATAAATAACTTTCATCTGACTTGATGGCGAATGGCAATCCTACCAACAAATTGTTTTTAGCGCTGCTATATAATTGTTCACCAAGGTCGCATTGTTGCAGCAGCTCATAATTTATTGCTACGCCACGCCACGCTTTTAATTGTGTGTTTATGCCAATGGCTTCTTTGCTGTATTGCCTGCACTTATCAAAATTTTTAAGCGTTTTCATATTATCGCCAATATTGTTAAGCGATATTGCTTTTAAGCGCATTGCCCCGCAAGCTTCTGCATAGTCAACCGCTTTAAAAAAGGCTTTGTTGCTAGCATCGTAATTAGCTGCTGCGTACAATAATATGCCCAGGTTTATTTGGGCCAAAGCTTTGCCATAAACATAGTTCATACTGTCGCTAGTAGACACTACTTTTTCATAAAAGGCAAATGACCTTTTTATATCTTTTTCACTTAAACGGTAGCTAATTTTATGCAGGGTAATAATGTATTGGGAATCTCTTTTAGGGTGTGCTGCCAACCAATCTATCATACTATCCACTTTTACATTTTGCGCAATACCGCCAACCATAAAAAAAATAGTGAAGGCAAAAATAAAACTGGTATATTTCATAATATTAAAAATACTTTTTTATGCGCAGGTTTTTACAAGCAATTTGCTTTGGTATAAACTTACCTTAAGTTGATGGATAAAACAGGTGCAATAAGTAGCTGGTTAATATTGTTTTGTAAATGGCAGGCCCTGCCCAGCCTTCCTGCCTCCAAAGGCTACATTAGGATATAAGTAGGATAGAAACGCGGATTAAACGGATTAAAACTGATTTGGCTGATATCCCATGACGCGTTTTATTCTTAAGGATAGAACAAGTTTAATACTGGTATAGTAAGAAGCGTTTTAGAAGATTTTCATTACAATAAATGAGAAAGCTTTTTAGTAAAAAGAATAGGATGAAGTAACCAGAAATCCGTTTTATGAACTTTTATCGGAAAAAATAAGCACTGTTATTTTAGAGAGAAGATGTGTTTCAAAGGTACCTTCCAAAGAAGGGTCCCTAACTCTGCGCATTACTTAAATCTTATAAAATTGAATAAGCTAGAACCCTCCTTTGGAGGGCAGGGAGGCTGGACTGGATTGGGTTGGGCTATGCTTTGCTGCCCTTACTTTTCCAACTCAAAATCCGTAACATAATCGTTTATAAAATAACCGTTGCCAATATCAATATCTTCTTGGCGGATAATAGTGAAACCAAATTTTATATAAAAATTTAGCGCCGGGTTATTGCGGTTTACATTTAGTTGAAGGTTAGTGGCACCCTTAAATTTAATATCCTGCAACACATAATTGAGCAGCTGCTTTCCAATACCATTGCTTTGCTGGTTTGGATGGATGTATATTTTGTGTAAATGATAAATGTAAGGCGTATCAGTATTTTTAGCCGAGTAAGAAGCAAAGCCCGCATGCTGTTTTTCTTTAATGGCAAGTATGGACTATTGGAGGCCTTGTTCTATTTGTTGATGCAAAGCGGCTTCGCTATACATCATCTCCAACATATAATCCATTTGAGGCTGCAATAAAATATCTTTATAAGCAACAGCCCAGGTGGCGTGTGCCAATGACCGTATAGTTGGTATGGCTGAACTATCAACTTTTACAATGGATATCATGGATATTTTACTGGATGGTAATTTTAAGTTCAGGGGCAAAAAAACGTCGGCCTTGTTTATCCATTACAATTATGTCGAAAAAGTATAAGCTTTCGCCTGTGTGTAAAGTCTCCGTAACATTGCTTTGCCAAATGGCGGGCAGGGGAGTAACGCTAAACTGGTCAGATACCAGGTCGCTTTGCGGTGATGTTTTGCCTGTCTCTTCATCTTCTTTAATACCAGCCCTGTGGTAAGCAAAATGGTAAGAGGAGACGGGGTAAGTAATATTTTTATCATCAACCACTTTCAATGGCAGCTTTACCAGCACTTTGGCAAACTCCGCATTTGTAGTAGCAGTTTTGCCCGTTAATGTACCAAGAAGAGATTGGACTACCGGCGGCTTAAACTTTACAATGGGTTTTGCAATTGGCTTAACGGGTACCTGGGCAACAGCCAGGCTGCCTAATACTACCAACATTGCAACCGCAGTAAAATAAGTACCGTATCTTTTTATCATAACAAATTTAAAGATAGAACGAAAAAAGCATACGGATAGTGTGCCAATTGTTAATTTAACCCTGCCAGCCCTTCCTCAATTGTCTTTATCCTGGCAACTGCGTCCGCCATTTTCTTTTGCTCTAATTCCAGCACATCCGGCTTGGCATTTTGCATAAAACGTTCGTTACTTAGTTTCTTTTGCACACTGGCTAAAAATCCTTGCTGGTGCTGCAGGTCTTTTAATAAATCGCTTTTTAAAGAGGTACTGTCCAGCTTCTTTTCGCTTTCGATATAAAATTTATCTTTTTCAACAGCAACTACAATGCTATTGTGCACTGCATTGCTGGTATAAAAAATAGCGGCAGCATTTACTTGTTTGCTGATAATATGCTCAATACCTTCAAATGCAATGGCATCAGTGGTTTGTATGTGTAATTGGATAGTTTCTTTAGGCTTTACCTGGTTCTTGTTGCGGGCATCCCGCAGGGCAGAAATTACTTTTTTAAGCAGCTCGCCTTGTTGTAAAATAGCTGTATCCGCTTTACCGGTTGGCTTGTATTGCGTAACACAAAGGCCCGTTTGCTGCGGTGCTAATAAATGATAAATCTCTTCAGAAATAAAAGGCATATACGGATGGATAAGCTGCAGCAATTCTTCAAAAAAGAAGATGGTCTTTTTAAAAACCGTTGCTTCAATTGGCTGCTCAAAACCAGGCTTTACCCACTCTAAATACCAACTGCAAAAGTCATCCCATATCAACGAATAAATTGTTTTCAATGCTTCGCTTAAACGGAATTGTTTCATCAAATTTTCCACTTCGGCTTTCACTTCGTTTAACCTGTTTTGGAACCAATCAATCGCAAAGGTGTTGGTGTTAATTACTGTATCTCCATCGGCAACCCTAGCTTCCCACATTTTCACTAACTTGAGTGCATTCCATAATTTGTTATTAAAATTACGGCCTTGTTCTAAAGCGCTTTCATCAAACATTAAATCGTTGCCAGCGGGCGAGCTTACCATAATTCCAAAGCGTACCGCATCTGCGCCGTACTGTTCTATAAGCCCAAGCAAATCAGGGGAATTCCCTAACTGCTTGCTCATTTTTCTGCCTAATTTATCCCTTACCATGCCGGTAAAATAAACGTCTTTAAAAGGCATCTTGCCAGTGTATTCGTACCCAGCCATTATCATGCGGGCTACCCAAAAAAAGATAATATCCTGTCCGGTAACCAATGTTGTACCCGGATAATAATAGTTAACATCTTCATTGCCCGGGTTGCTAATGCCTTTAAAAACTTCCATGGGCCAAAGCCAGCTGCTGAACCAGGTGTCTAGTACATCTTCATCCTGAGTAAGCGTTAGGGCTGTTGTTTCCGGTTGTTCAGCGTGCAATTGTTCCAAGTTTTCGGCTACGTAAACATTTCCATTTTCATCGTACCAGGCAGGTATGCGCTGGCCCCACCAAAGCTGGCGGCTAATGCACCAATCCTTAATATTATCGAGCCAATGGCTATAAGTATTTTTTGCCTTTGCAGGATGAAACTCAATACTGTCGTCCATTACAGCGGATAGTGCTTCTGGATTTTTTTGCATGAATTTTTGCATGTCGATAAACCACTGCAACGATAAGCGGTGCTCAATAACAGCGCCCGTCCTTTCGCTGGTACCTACCTGCCCTTTATACTCTTCTATTTTTTCTATCAAGCCTATTTGCTCAATATCAAGTACAATTTTTTTACGCAAGGCAAAACGGTCAACGCCGATGTAACTCATGACCAAAGCAGATGGATTATCGTCCATCAAATCTGCCGCACTAAATTTGCCTTCCGCATCCAGCGTGTCAATCACTTTAAGGTTATGTTTCAACCCAAGCATATTATCGTTCTTATCGTGCGCCGGCGTAATTTTTAAGGCGCCGGTACCAAAATCGATGGTTACATATTCATCGGCAATAATCGGTATTTTTCTGTTGATGATGGGTACGATTACTTCCTTGCCAATGAGGTGCATGTAGCGTTCATCAGTTGGGTTTACGC
>JANXVN010000124.1 GCA_025351645.1 Ferruginibacter sp. | reverse complement strand
CAAAAAAGATAACCGAATGCGTACAGTTGCTAATATATTGATAAATAAGCCACCAGTGTTTAATTTTGTAGAGCCAGATGCAAAAGTTATAGAAGCGCTCCACATTATGAATTCGGTAAACTTAAGTTACCTGGTGGTGTTTAGCAAAGATACATTTTACGGTATTTTTAGCGAGCGTGATTACAGCCGTAATGTAATTTTAAAAGGGCTGCATAGCAATATTGCTACCGTTAAAGAAGTTATGAGCGTATCGCTGCCGGTTATTGCCATGCAGGATACGGTTGAACGATGCATGCAATTGCTAAACATTCACAAAACCCGCTACCTTATTGTGTTTGACGATAATGAATTTAAAGGCGTTGTTACAATTAATGATGTATTAAGGGAAGCTTTAGAAAATAAAGAAATGGTTTTTGATGAATTGTTGCTGAAAGAAACAAGCGAAATGCAAGACAAGATCTTTTAATCAAAACTATAATTTCTACACAACCGGTTTATTTGCTTTAATACATCATCTTCATCACCATAAATTTTTTTATGGTGTAATTATCCCATCATCCACTACTTCAACAATCCTTTTAATTCTTTTAATACGCTTTGGTTATATTTTGTATTAAAAGATGCTATCACATCTTTTTTCTCCGAGGCTGTTAAGTGAAAATTTAATGCGGCTCCCTGGTTTTCTATTTTAGGAACATATATAAATGCCAGCCGGTGCAGGTTGTAATGCGCTGCATCTAACAAAAAACTATACGATTCATTTTGTGCATAATCCTGCAGCTTAAATAAATTATGGTTGAGCATAGTTGCAGGCTTTACAAAAATATCTGTGACAGTACCGGTTTCTAAAGGGTGCTGCAGGTTATCCTGCTCCCTATCCCGTATTTGCAGCACAATAACGCCGCTGGTATTTTGTGTTATCCAATCTTTAAAATTATCAATAAATCGAACTGTAGTTTCCTGTCCAAAATTATCCCGCAGCCCTGCATCCATCACATCAATAACGGGGTTGCTGGGCAGCCATACATTGGGCAGTACGTAAGGAAAGGTGGCGTTCATCCGCAGGGCAGTCAGCAGCCGTAAATTCATAGGGTCTTGTTTGGCAAACAACGCAGCAAAATCAATCGCATCAGGCCCAAAGCTGCTATCTTTTTCCATGGCAACAGGCTTCATCATAAAGCTTAATGGCTGCGTGCTGATGATCATCTTTCGCCCATCACTGGTAACTACTGAATTAAATATCATCATCGGTATATTCGCAGCCTTTTCATCTGCGGCATAATCTTTTAACTGCTTGCCCAATATCTTGCCCGAGTTTTCATTCAACTTTTCTTCAAACGCATACCCCCTATCTTTTATATACCGGTATGGCCCTACAGCAAATTTCTGCGACGGCGAAAAAATATCCCTGCTGATCATAGAAGAAAATACAGGGTTCAACAAATCTTGCGAAATATTATTGGTATATGCAGGCTGGTGCAGGTTAATGGCACCGCCAGAGCGTTTATTATTATACAGCTCCCGGTAATAAGCAGCCGATAGCATGCCGCCGCTGGCACCACTAATTAAAAATGTTTGCTGCATCAGCTTGCCATTATAAATACTGTCCAATTGCTGCAAGGTATTCATCACAAAAGTGCTGCTTCTTAACCCGCCACCGCTTACGTTTATAAAAACCATTGCTGGCTTTTCGGCAGCTTGCTTGCTTTTCCAATTGTTTAATATGGCCAGCATATTTTTTTTATCGGCAGCAATATCCGCAGGGGTGCACAACTGCTGTAAAGAACCGAGGCTGTACATCGGGCGCTCATCTTTATTGTTGTAATTTATGCCGTAGGCCTTGTTGCGGGGGTCAATAATATCGTGCTGGTACAATATATTTAGTATGGCTACCAGTGCTATTACAAACAGTACGCTCCAGCTTTGTAAAAAATAAGTAAGTGCCCCTATTACGGCTACCATCAAAGCAAAAAAAACAACGATGCTTGCAGCAGCCGGAGCTTGAAAAAATTTTACATCTAAAAAAAAACCGCCGACTACCAAAAATATAAAGGCCAGTATAATGCCTATCATAGCGGCAAAATGATGGCGCTTAAAGATACTATCTAAAAATTGTTGGTTATAGTGTGTTACCAGCCTGGCTTTGCGTAGTTTTAAACGGGTGCTAAAGTAATAGCCCACCTTCATGCCGAAGCTTTCGGGTTGCCGCTTGCTTGTAGTATCAAAATGTTGCTTAAAATAATCAGGGTTAGATATTACGGGGATGATTGTGCGGAGGATGGTACGGTCGGCGCCAAAAAAGAAGGCAAAAGAAATAACGATCAAAAAGATAAAGCCGCCTAAAAACCCAAGTACCAGCGCTGCTTCTTCTCCCAGGCTCAACAATTCTTTGTGCATGTTGAACTGTATAGATTTTACCAGGTAAAACACCAAAAAACACAAAGGCAATATGCCGTTATTGATACAATATTTTAAAAAAGGCTTGGAGGCTGTAGCCAAAAATTTAAACCGGTGCGTATGTAAAATAAAGGTGGTAATGTTCCAGCTCATAAAAAAAACGCCCATCGCAATGCCCACGGTTGCGGCGCTTAATGCATTTACGTTGCCAAGGTATTCCGGCACAAAAAACAAGGCATCGGCACCAAAGCTTTTCATAAAGCCGCTATCAATGGTACTCGCAATCATTAACCAAAAAATTAGCAGTACCTGGTGCTTCCTGAAATGTAGTATGAGCAATTGTACAGGAAATGAGTAAAAGATATCCTTTATCAATTGCTTCATAGTAGGGAACATTTTTTAAATGTATTAATAAAATAAATACAAGTAGTGTTATAGTATAAACGGACAAAGCCTTAATTTATTTTAGGCGTACGCCAATGCCGCGGCGGCAAAGGGGCCGGGCTATCATTCCAAAATCCGCAGCGCCATATTTACTCCCTGCTTTTTTTGTAACAGCTTACGGCGCTTTGCGTGTTTTTCCCTTCTATCCCCGTCCGAACCGGTTCATCCGGGCGGTCCTTACACATTGCTTTAAACAGTATTTGTGTTGCTAACACCCTGCTAATGTATATTTTGTAAAGTAAACACCCTGTTAAAAATTATGGTGCCGGTAAAAATTTAATGGCGGCTAAAAAGCAGGCTTCTTTTTTAAAATAAATAAAATAGCCACCACGCACATTAACAAAGCTATGCCCACAAACTGGTGGCTTACGCCTAATATTAATAAACGGTGGGGATAAGTGGCATTTAATACGGTAAAAATGCCTAATAATACCTGCATGCATACAAGCAATAAAACGCTTGAACGTAACCTACTGAATAATATATTGCCGGTAACACTCCTTGAGGCAAACCACCAATAAGCAACAAGTACAAAAAGCAAGTAGGCAAGCCCGCGATGAATAAAATGTACAGCAATATTATTGTTTACCAGGTTTTTTGCCCATGGCGATAATTCGTTCATTACCGGTATCATTTTACCATTGATGGTTGGCCAGGTAGGTGCGCTTACGGCAGCTTTTAAGCCAGCCATAAAAGCGCCGTATATCAATTGAAAAAATAAAATAAATACAATAAGCAGCATTAATTTTTGCAGGTATGGAACAACAACTTTTTTTGAGGGAGATTGTAGCAAGCCTAAAGCAAACCATAAAGTATAACTCAACAAACCTAATGCGGCTATAAAATGAGTAGCCAACTCTACATGGCCCACAAAATATTTTTCTGGCACCAGCCCACTTTTTACCATAAACCAACCAATGGCTCCTTGCACAGCGCCTAAAAAAAACAACGCAACCATTGGCAAAATCATTTTTTTGTGGAACTTTTTAGTCGCTAAAAAATACACAAAGCCAATCAAAAAAACCATGCCCATCAGCCTTGCCCATAACCTATGGAACCACTCCCAAAAAAAGATGCCTTTAAAATCTCTTAGAGAAAAATTTTCGTGTACATACTTAAACTGGTCTGTTACTTTGTAGCGGTCAAATTCTACCTGCCAGGCGGCATCATTCATGGGCGGCAAAGCACCTGTAATGGGCTTCCACTCTGTAATAGAGAGCCCGGATTCTGTTAGCCTTGTAATGCCGCCAATCAGCACTTGCACTATTATCATGCCTACGCCTATCAACAGCCAGATGGCCACTTGCCTGTTATTGCGTTGTTTCAATAAGTTATCCATTGCGTTGCAAATTTAGTGCAGTAATGGTTTTTACAGAATGAATATTTTGTATATTTTTTTAGCGACCTTTACGCAACATTTATGCTACTACCTTATCTGCAAAAAATATTTATAGAAGCCGGGCTTGATGAAGCAGGCCGTGGCTGTTATGCCGGCCCTGTATTTGCCGCGGCAGTTATTTTACCTGCGGATTTTAACCATCCATTACTAAACGACAGCAAGCAGTTACAGGAAAAAGAACGGGACCTGCTAAGGCCCATCATTGAAAAAGAAAGCATTGCTTTTGCAGTAGCTTCGGTTGATAATAAGGAGATTGATACCATTAATATTTTACAGGCATCTTTTAAAGCCATGCATCTTTGCCTTGATCAATTATCTACTACGCCTGAGTTGTTGCTGATTGATGGCAACCGGTTTAAAATATACAAAACTATTACGCACCAATGCATTATTAAGGGCGATGGCATTTATACATCTATAGCAGCAGCAAGCATCCTTGCCAAAACATACCGCGACGAATACATGCAGCAACTGCACCACGAGTTTCCGCATTATGGCTGGAGCAATAATAAAGGCTATGGCACTGCATTTCATCGCGAAGCAATAACCGTTCATGGCTTATGCCCCTACCATCGTAAAAGCTTCAACATACATTCGGCAGAAGCCTTGATAGATTAATAGTATTTAGTACTTCACACTTGTATTTTTTTATCCCTATTAAACCTTGCATACCTATGCCCGTCTGTATATATATGCACATAACGTGTAATTATCTTTTACAAAAATTAAACTACATAAAATGAAAGCATCCTACTTATTGGCAGCAATTATTTTATTTAGCATAACAACCATAAGCGCAAACGCACAAAACTACAACCGTAATTTACGTTACCATAATAAGCGCATACACCAGGGCGTTAGCAAAGGCGAATTGACAAGGTCAGAAACGTATCGCCTGCACGCACAAGAAGCTAACATCCGGTACGAAACGTATCAATATAAAAAAATGATGGCTACATTGATGCTTATGAAAGAGCAGGCATAAGAAGGGATAAAAGAAATTTAAGCTAGAATATTTACGAGTAAAAACATGACCGTCAAAAAAGATATTAGGTATAACAAATAGTTAAGTGTTAAGGTGGGGTTTAAAGTTTGGGTATTGGTTTGGCCAGTACCTTTTTTCTTTTTTACCATCACCTACGCAGCCCACTCGCCTACGCCCTGCCTTGTTATCGCCCAATCATCGGTAATGCAATCTACAATTGTTGATGGTACCATACCACCCATGCCGCCATCAATTACAATATCTACCAGGCTGCCAAATTTTTCATTGATGGTTTCCGGGTTGGTATATTCTTCTATCATATCGCCGGGCAACGAAGCACTTAAAATCGGGTTGCCCAATGTTTCCAAAATATTCTGGCAAATAATATTATCCGGTACCCGCAACCCTATGGTATTTTTTTTGCTCTGTAAAATTTTAGGCACTTGTTTACTGGCAGGCAAAATAAAAGTATACGGTCCCGGCAAATATCTTTTCAGCATCCTGTAAAGCGGCGTGTCGATGCTTTTGGTGTAATCGCTTAGGTTGCTAAGGTCGCGGCAAATAAAGCTTAGCTGTGCTTTTGCGGGGTCAATATTTTTAATGGTGCAGATACGGCCTACTGCCTTGTGCTGAAAAATATCGCAGCCAAGCCCATAAATAGTATCAGTTGGGTAAATGATAACACCACCATCTTTCAGGCATTCTATCACTTGTTTAATTAACCGCGGCTGCGGATTTTTAGGATGTATCTCTATCAGCATAAATAATAGTTGTAGTATTTTGGGGCTAAGTTATCCGTTCATAAACTATGCCCATATTTTTTTTATTTTTTATCCGGGCCAATACAGCCCTAAGCAAAAATAAATCTTCTTTTCAACAAGCAAAATTGTTAGGCAAAAACTTGCATAATAGCAGCAATGCGGCTTTCAACCAAAAACATTTACTTTTGCAGCTAACTTTTTTAAATCAGTAAAACTTTAATCTATCATGTCGGTAATAGCAGTTGGTACAATGGCTTTTGATGCCATAGAAACTCCCTTTGGAAAAATAGACCAGATAGTAGGCGGCTCGGCCCTGTATGTTGCCTATGCAGCCAGTAATTTTATTACACCCATCCAGCAAATTTCTATTGTAGGGTACGATTTTCCGCAGGAAGAAATGGCGGAGCTAAAAAAACGTGGCGTACAACTGGAAGGCGTTGAAATAGTGCCTGACAAAAAATCGTTTTTCTGGAGCGGCAAATACCACGTAGATATGAACACCAGGGATACGCTAATTACAGACCTGAATGTGTTAGCAGATTTTAACCCAACGGTGCCCGAAAGCTACCAGGGCGCTGAGTTTGTAATGCTGGGCAATTTGTCTCCGCACATACAATTAAGCATCATCAACCAATTAAAAGTAAGGCCCAAATTAATAGTGATGGACACTATGAATTTTTGGATGGAAATAGCACTCGACGACCTTAAAGCGGTATTGAAAAAAGTAGATGTATTAATGGTGAACGACGGCGAAGCAAGGCAACTAAGCGGCGAAGTTTCTTTGGTAAAAGCAGCCAAGGTAATTATGGAAATGGGCCCTAAATATTTAGTAATTAAAAAAGGCGAACATGGCGCATTGCTGTTTCATAAAAACCATGTTTTTTCTGCCCCGGGCCTTCCATTAGAAGAAGTGTTTGACCCAACCGGTGCCGGCGATACTTTTGCAGGCGGCTTTATAGGCCATTTGGCAAAAACAAAAGACATCAGTTTTGAAAACATGAAAACCGCTATTATTGTAGGCAGCGCCCTTGCCAGTTTCTGTGTTGAAAAATTTGGCCCAAACAGGATGAAAGAAATTACTAAAAAAGATATTGCCGACAGGTTGCAAGAATTCGTGCAACTGGTAAATTTTGATATTGACATTGTGTAACATCAATAAAAAATAATTTAATAAAACCCCGAAGCTTAACCACTTCGGGGTTTATATTTTTATACATTTGTTATGCCCCGGATTATTACCTGGAACATAAACGCAACAGGCAAAAAATTAATTAATCCATTATACATTGTCAACAACAGAAAAACCATTCCACAAAAAACTTTTCGGGTTAGATCATTTACGGGCGGCGGCCATCATCATGGTTTTTGTTTTTCATTACGGGCGCATATTCCCGCATCCGGAATGGACAAATACCATTAGTAAATTTGGCTGGACGGGTGTTGACCTTTTTTTGTTTTAAGTGGCTACCTGATATCGGCGCAGCTTTTTAAAACAATAGCACAAGCCCAAGAAATATCTTTTAAAGAATTTTTTACCAAGTATTTCTTCAGGATCATCCCTGCTTATTTATTTGTTATGCTGCTTTATTTTGCCTTCCCTTCATTTAGGGAAAGAGAAGCACCGGCGCCACTTTGGAAGTACCTGGCATTTACGCAAAACATAGGTTTGGATATCAGCAAGCAGGGCACCTTTTCCCACGCCTGGCCGCTTTGCATAGAAGAACAATTTTATCTTTTATTGCCATTAATATTGATAGCGCTGCTCTATTTTAAATGGATACGGAAAGGTTACTGGTTGTTACTATTGTAATTTGCAGCAGGCTTTGCGGCAAGGCTTTATTGCTGGCATACTTTTGTTGCGCCGCTGGTAGATACTGATGGCTTTTACCTTGCCTGGTATAAATGGATATACTATCCAACCTGGGGCCGGCTGGATGGTTTGCTGATGGGTGTACCCATCGCAGCTTTGTTACAATTTAAGGCTGCATTTGCAAAAAAGCTTCAGCAACATGGCAATATCATCTTTTTGATAAGCTTGCCCGTTTTAGCTGCCGCCTACTTTTTATGTACTGACCAGCAATCTTTCAGCGCTTCTATGTTTGGGTTTCCATTGGTTGCCATCGGTTACGGCATGCTGGTTTTTGGGGCTGTGTGTACTAGTAGTTCCTTATATAAAAATAGTTCTATCATTACTTCAAAAATAGCCAGCTTATCCTATGTTATTTATCTTACCCATAAAATAATTATCCATCTTACCCAGCAACAATTTTATAGGCTGCACATTGAAATAAATAGCAACAGCATGTTCCTTATCTGCGTAGCAACTTGTTTTGCAGGCGCCTTATTAGTAAACAAAATAATAGAAAAGCCGTTTAGGCAAGTGCGGGATAAACTGCTAAAATTTAAAAAGCCTTTAATACATTTGCCTCAATAATAATAGCTGTATATTAACATCGCTATTCAATGCGTTGGGCAATTTTTTAATGGTTTATTGCTATCTTCAAAATTACTTTTAAACTTCATCAGCATCAATTAATTTCATGGCTTGTAAATAAAATCAGCCGATATCCTAAAATAATATCAATGCTTAAAAAATTAATCGCTCTCATTTTAGTACAACTACTTTTTTTTACTGCGTTTACGCAGACTACCCCAATACGCCCCAAATTAAAAGGCTGGCATTTATTAAATTATCAGCAAGATGGTTATTTTGGCACCGGCGTTAAAGAAGCTTATGAATTACTGGCCGGCAGAAAAAGCACCACCGTAATTATTGCCGTAATTGACAGTGGCATAGATACTTTGCACGAAGACCTTAAGCCAATACTATGGACAAACCCCGGCGAAATACCTGGCAATGGAAAAGATGATGATGGCAATGGCTACGCCGATGATGTTCATGGGTGGAACTTTTGCGGCGCTGCCAACGGCGAAAACGAAGCGGTGAATACATTGGAAATATCCAGGGTTTACCATCATTGGAAAAGCGATTTTGAAAACAAAAAAGAAAGCGAAATACCTGCTGATAAAAAATTTCTATTTCAGCAATGGGTACGGTCTAAAAAGCTGCTGGACAAACAATACCAGGAGTACCTTAGCAAATATCCCAACATAGAAAATTTCTCAAATGGATTGCAGGCAACCAACCGCATTGTAACTTCTTATCTTAATAAAAAAACTTTTACCAAAAGCGATATTATATTTATAGACAACAAAGACAGCCTTGGCTGGGCAGCCTCTGTATGGCTTGACTTATTTGGAAAGAGTGCTGATGCTACCGTAAACAATACGGCTATCATTACCGAGGTAGATGGCTATAAAAATAATTTACTAGCCAATAAAAAACGGCTGGAGGATAGCATTATCGATTACCGTGGCGCACTTACAAAAGATAAGTATGAAGATATACACGACAGCATTTACGGCAACAATAATTTGTATGCACACGCAGGCAACCATGGCACGCATGTATCAGGCATTATTGGTGCTGTGCGCAACAATAATATTGGAGTAGATGGTGAGGTAGATAATGTGCGGATTATGTTTGTACGGGCAGTTCCCGGCGGCGATGAGCACGATAAAGATGTAGCCCTGGCCATTCGGTATGCGGTAAATAACGGCGCAAAGATCATCAACATGAGCTTTGGAAAACCTGTTTCGCCTTACAAGCAATTTGTAGATGATGCTGTAAAATATGCTGATGCCCGTGGCGTGCTGCTGGTGCATGCAGCCGGCAATGATGGAGAAGATATTGATAAGGAACCTTTTTACCCCAACCCGTTTTTTATTGATGGCACCAAGGCCACCAACTATTTAACCATCGGCGCCAGTGGAGATTATAGCACGGGCGGGCTAGTGGCATCTTTCAGCAACTATGGAAAAGGGGTTGATATTTTTGCGCCAGGCGAGTACATCAACTCCACCACTTTTGGCAACGGTTACGAGCCTTTTGATGGCACCAGCATGGCAAGCCCGGTAGCAGCGGGCGTTGCAGGGCTAATTAAATCTTACTTCCCACAAATAACGCCAGAGCAAATGATTGATTTGTTATTGAAGACCGGTACGGAAGTAAAAGAAACCGTAACCATTCCCGGCGGTACAAACAAAGTTGTAATGAGGCAGTTATGCAGCAGTGGCAAAATTATTAATGCTTATGCCGCAGCAAAATTAGCATTGGAATTATACGGCAAAAAATAACACCAGCACAGAATGTTAAAAGAAGGTGGCAACTGTTTTAAGTTGATTAGATTTGTAGTTAAATATTATATATATGCCAGAGATAATCATACTTTTTTTCCTTTGCAGAAAAATGGGGAACCTTGCGGTACAAAAAGGACTAAGCGCAATATCATGGAAACTATACACCATTCTAGGTTTTTTTGCTGCTGAAATTGTAGGGATGACCTTGGGCATACTGTTGTTTGGCAATATTGATGTGAACGCTTTAAGCACAGTGGAACAACTTCAAAAAAGTAATATTTATGGCTTGGAAGCCTTTGCCCTTATTAGTGCTTTTGGCGGTTACCTTATCGTAAAATCTATTCTTGAAAAAAAACCAGACTCCTTTGATGAAGACATCAACAAAATAAGTATCAACGATTTAAGGCCGCCTCAAAAAAATTAAATTATTTATAATGCCACAGCCCTGAAAAAGGGCTTTTTTTATTTGCATATACAATCAATCAATAACTTTATACAGCAATTATTTACGTACTTTGTTGCTACACATTAATTGAAAATAATTACAATGAGTAACCACAGGTTCTTTAAGGCCATCTTTGTTTCCATCTTTTTTATAGCTTTAGGTATTAGCACAAAAGCACAACGCATCGATTCTTTGCTCAACATTTTAGATGTTAATTATCCCCAGGAAAAAATACACCTGCACATGGATAAGCAATATTACAACCCAGGCGAAACTATCTGGTTTAAAGCCTATATCCTTACAGATAACTTGCCGTCTGCCATTAGCAAAGCTTGTTATGCAGAGTTGATAGATGAAAAAGGCACCATACTGCAAAAGAAGATGATGCCTATATTGGAATCTGGTGCCGCCTCCAGCTTCGATTTGCCCGATACGCTACGCTCTAATAAATTATTTATCAGGGCCTATACACCCTGGATGCTTAATTTCGATTCTACCCTGCTTTACCTGCAGCCTTTACATATTATACCAGCAAAATCTATTGTCAAAAAAATACCTGTAGTGCCTACCTATACACTAACGCTTTTTCCAGAAGGCGGCGATTTGGTGCAGGAAATTATTTCGATAGTAGCCTTTAAAGCTACCGACCAGGATGGTACGCCCGTTGAAGTAGCAGGAAGCGTAGTAGATTCAAAAAGTAAAGAAGTGGCCACCTTTTCATCGGTACATGATGGCATGGGCTATTTTTCTATACAGCCTTTATCAAACGAAAAATATAAAGCCATTTGGAAAGATAAAAAAGGAACACAGCACGAAACACCTTTGCCCCAAGTAAAACCATCCGGGCTTGTATTAGGCATTATCAATAGCGGCAACCGGGTTAATTATACAGTTACACGATCTGAAAATGCACCCCAGGCTGCAGGCGCCTACTATGTTATTGCTCAAATGCAGCAGCGCCTTGTTTACAGTGCCCGTATCAACCTTTCAAAAACAGCAACCATTACAGCGCCCATACTTACAGATAGCCTGCCCAATGGCATTATGCAGGTTACCATTTTTAATGCGGCACAGCAGCCCGTTGCTGAAAGGGTAGTTTTTATAAATAATAATACTTACTTTTTTAATACCGACCTGCACGCCATGGATAAGAATTTAACCAAGCGTGGCCACAATGTTTTACAGGTAGATGTGGGCGATAACCTGCTTACTAATTTATCTATTGCCGTTACAGATGCCAACATTAACCCGGTTACTAATAATGAAGATAATATCTACACCAGTTTT
>JANXVN010000076.1 GCA_025351645.1 Ferruginibacter sp. | reverse complement strand
AAAAAAAATAAGAAATGAGTGGGATTAATACTTTAGTTGATACAAATATTATAGGCACCGCTTTATCTGATAAAAAATTCTTTACTTCCCATTTTAATAAAATGTCAGTTATAGGTATTTCTATAATTACAAAATATGAGTTTTTATACAACCCAAATTTAAGTGTAAAATATAAATACCTATTTGAAGAGTATGTTGATACTATTGAGGTTTACAATCTTTTAAAGACTGATAGCATCTTACAAAAACACATAATCTCCATCAGAAAAAAATACAAACTAAAACTTCCCGATGCCATTATTGCCGCAACCGCATTATCTTGCAATGCAACACTGGTAAGCGCTGACGACGTTTTTTTGAAGATACATAACCTTAAATTCAAGCACCTTAAATTATGAAAAAAATAGTAGTGACTGGCGGCTGTGGCTATATCGGCTCGCACACAATAGTAGACCTTGTTCAAAATGGCTACGATGTAATTTCGATAGACAATAACTCAAAAAGCGACCCCTCCATTTTAGATGGCGTAGAAAAAATACTGGGCAAAAAAATAAAAAATTACGTAACAGACCTCTGCGACCTCGCCGCAACACAGGCCGTTTTTGAACAAAATAAAGATATTGCCGGCATCATACATTTTGCTGCTTACAAAGCAGTTGGCGAATCGGTACACAAGCCATTGGTGTATTTTGAAAACAACATCGGCTCATTGGTGAACATCTTAAAATGTGCTGAACAATTTAACGTGCCCAATTTTGTATTCTCCTCCAGTTGCACCGTTTACGGCAATCCTGATGTGGAAGCAGTTACAGAAGAAACCCCGCAAAAACCTGCCGAATCTCCCTACGGCGCTACCAAGCAAATGGGCGAAGTAATTGTAAACAGTACTGTTGTTAGCAATAACCTAAAGGCGATTTTATTACGCTATTTTAACCCGGTAGGCGCTCATCCATCTATATTAATTGGCGAAGTGCCGTTGGGCAGGCCCGCTAATTTAGTGCCTGCTATTACCCAGACTGCCATTGGCAAATTACCAACCATGCAAATTTACGGCAGCGATTACGATACCCGCGATGGTAGCTGCGTACGTGACTATATACATGTTTGCGATATAGCGCATGCGCATACGCTAGCCTTAAATTTTTTGATAGACAATAAAAGCAATAATAAAAGCGAAATATTTAACCTTGGCACAGGCAATGGTTATACAGTGCTGGAAGCCATCCACGCATTTGAAAAAGTAAGTGGCGTTAAATTAAATTATTCTATTGGGCCACGCAGGGTTGGCGATGTGGTAGCAATTTATGCCAATAACAATAAGGCAAAAAGCGAGCTAGGCTGGAACCCTGAAAACACACTGGAACAAATGATGGACAGCTCCTGGAAATGGGAACTAAAGCTACAAAAAAATAAGGCAGTTTAACTAACAGGAACTTGAAAGCATTAAGTAACTGGAAACCAAATAATTATAAAAATAATCGAGCTTTCTGATTAAACTTTCATCAGTAAAACCAATCTTTACAGATTGGTTTTCTATTTTTATACTTCTTTACATTTATGGACGAACAGCATTTAGACGACAGCGAGCTATTAGCACAATTTAAGGACCCTTTAACTAAAGAGAAAGGCTTTACCGGTATTATTAAAAAATACCAGCAAAGATTGTACTGGCATATACGCCGCATAGTGGTGCAGCACGAAGATGCCAACGACGTGTTGCAAAACATGTTTATTAAAGTGTGGAATGCGCTTGAAAATTTTAGGGAAGATAGCCAGCTATACACCTGGCTTTATCGTATTGCTACCAATGAAAGCCTTACCTATATTGAGCAACAGAAAAAAAGAAGTTCAGTTTCTTTAAGCGATGTTGAGAATGGATTAAGCAATAAATTACGGGCAGATAAAAATTATGACAGCAATAAAATTGAATGGAAACTGCAATTAGCCATGCAGCAATTACCTGAAAAACAACGCATAGTATTTAATTTAAGGTACTACGACGAAATGCCTTACCAGCAAATGAGCAAGGTGCTCGAAACGAGTGAAGGTGCACTAAAAGCTAGCTATCATCACGCAGTTAAAAAAATTGAAGATTATATATTAAATCATTAAACTTATTAGCAGGCAATCTGTCCAAAAAACACATGAATTTTAATAATGACATATTAATTGAATTAGAAACGCTTAGCCCGGTTTTGGCTGGGCTTTCAAAATACAATGTTTTTGAAGTACCGCAAGGCTATTTTGAAACGTTGAGCAGTACTATTTTAATATGCATCCGGGATACTGTTGAAATGGTTGACCCATATAAAACCAACGATGTGCCGCAAGGGTATTTCGATAATCTTTCTTCCTCTATTTTAAATAAAATAAAAGCACAGCAAAATAATAAGGATACTGAAGAAATTATTTCTCCTTTATTGCAAAGCTTTCAGCACAACAATATTTTTGAAGTGCCTACGGGTTATTTTGGGAATTTAGCGTCTTCAGTTTTACATACCATAGAAGCGCAGCATACCGTTGATAATGAAGAAGAGATTAGCCCATTATTGCAAAGCGTCCAGTATAAAAATATTTTTGAAGCTCCGCAAGGTTATTTTGAAAACTTGCCCACATCAATTGTAAATAACATTAAAGATAGCCTGGAAGATAGCCTTCCTTTTGTATTAGCAGATGCCAGGAATATAAATGTATTTGAAGTGCCTGATGGATACTTTGAAACTTTATCTTCCTCTATAATTGCAAAGGCAACACCGCAACAAGATATTAGTGCGCTGGAAGAGATTGCTACTCTTTCACCGTTATTATACAGCCTGCAGCGCACCAATGTTTTTGAAGTGCCTGATGGATATTTTAAAAATATAACAGCTAAACTATTACAAGCAACAAAGCCTGCACCTGCAAAAGTAATAGGCATGGCAAAGCGAAGTATTTTTATAAAATTGGCTGCAGCCGCGCTTATTACTGGCGCAATGGCTTTAGGTATTTATAAATATGGGGGGGGGCAGCTTACCCGCAAGGATACAATGCAAATAGCACAGGTAAATGGTAATACAAAGCTAGATTCATCTATTGCAAAGGGTAAAAGCATGGATGGACAGCAATTTGATGCTGCTTTAAACAATCTTTCTAAAGACGACATTACCAGTTACCTTGAGAAAAATGGCAGCGATGTAGATTTAGCCTTGCTTACAGCAAGCGTTGATGAAAATGCAGTGCCAGATAAAAACGATTATTTATTAAATGATAAAACGCTGGAGAATTACTTACTTAAACTTGAATCGCAAAACTAATAATTAAAGGAGAAAGAGAATATGAAAAAGCTTTACTTTTTGCTGGCGTTTATAACCATCACAGGTTTGGCTTCTGCACAGGATGACCAGGCTACTGCTAAAAAGAAGGAAGATATTGAAGCGCTTAAAGTAGCTTTTATCAGTAAAGAATTAGAGCTTACTCCTGCCGAAGCCCAACAATTTTGGCCCTTATACAATCAATATTACAAAGAATTAAAAGCTACTAGGCTGGCTAACCCGGATGATGTGCTGGAAAAAGATGAAAAAGTGCTGGCTTTAAGAAAAAATTACAGAGACCAGTTTACTAAAATAATAGGCCTTCCAAGAGTTAATAAGATATATAATGCAGAAGGGAAGTTCCATCAATTACTTTTTCGGGCTATGCGCAGGCAAAACCAAAACCGCCCTGATGCAGCACGGCCATTTAAAAAGAATGCTTAATTTACCTGATATATCTGGCTTATGTTATTGGTGTTTTCAGCGTGTAAAACAAATTGCTTAAAGTAGAGTAGGGCAACAGTTTTTATAATCCCGTTTTTAGAGGCAGTGATTCAAAAATAGGCGTTTTTACATCATGGTAAAAAAGAAATACCCATTTTTCCTCCTGGCCTATTTGCCACCATTGCTGCCTTAGTTCCATGCACTTTTTCCCGTCAAAATCATACTTGGCAATAAAGCGGCTTTTCATTTGTTGCAACTGGGGTGCCACATCGCCTCCAAAAAATATTATCTGGCCATCTTCCTCTATCCAAAAAACCTGGTGAAAGGGTGAATGGGCGCCGCTAACTTCATACTTTATATACCCATCGATGGTTCCATTGCCTTGTGTAAAAACAACTTTATCTGCCTTTGCCAATATTTCAAAATCTTCAGGATGGTAGGATGCATTGTTCATATCCATACCAAATTCCAGCTCATCTTTATTTACATAATATACCGCATTGGGGAAGCTGATAAACCGCTGGTTTAATATTTCATCTTTAATGCCTATGCCTCCGGAATGGTCTTTATGCAGGTGGCTCATCAGCACTTTGGTAACCTCCATTGGGTCAATGCCGTTGTTAATTAAATTTTGATGCAGCATCAGCATGCCATTTTTATCTTTAAAGCCAAGCCCGGTATCTATTACCAGGATATCATTTTTTGTAACGATACAAAATGGCTGTATTTCTACCAGTAAGCTTCCTGTAGATCTTTGTTGCAGGTTATCTATACCAACATCAAAAGGAATAAACTTTTTTGTCTTATCTATTGAAAAAGCTCCTTCGCTCAATGGTATTATATTCATGCACTGTTAGTATTTTTTGTTTATTGTATTTTGTTTATTATTTTAAGAAACCTCGTGAGCATCTTAAATTTTAAGACACTTTGAAGGCAAAAAACGGCTTACCGGCTAAAAAACAAAAATTAACGCAATACCATTTGCCTATCAGCATCTAACTTAATTAAAATAAAAAGCAAGATGGAAAAAGTAAGCAACGAAGAACCGCCATAACTTAATAATGGAAGCGTAATACCAATTACCGGCGCAAGCCCGATGGTTACGGATATATTTACCGCCACATGAAAAAAGAAAATACTGGCTACACAATAGGCATACACCCGGCTAAATACGCTTCGCTGCCGCTCAGCTACTGCTACAATGCGTAAAATTAAAGCCAGGTATATGAGCATTAATAAACTACTTCCCCAAAAACCAAAATTTTCGCCTACGGAGGTAAAAATAAAATCGGTGTGCTGCTCGGGCACAAAATCGCCTTGTGTCTGGGTGCCTTTTAAAAACCCTTTGCCTAACAAGCCGCCAGAGCCGATGGCTATTTTTGATTGTTTTACGTTATAATTCTGCTGGTCTGTTTTTTTTTGTTTTGCTTTTTCATCTGCCACATTAACATCAGCGGCTGCATCTTTGCTAACAAAAGGATTATCTACGCCTACCATGCTAAAAATCCTGTCTGCCTGGTATCTTTTAAATACATGCTTAAAGGTAAAAGGCACAATAATGCCTACAAACAAAATACAAAATGCCCAACAGCTAACTACTATTATCAGCAACTTGTTATTACGCTTTATTTGCCTGCGGTTAAGGTAAAGCACAACCACACCTAATACTGTAAAAGCTATCAATAATGTTTTGGTTGATAGTAAAAGCGAGGCTACTAATAACACGCCCATGGATACCCCAAAAATTAAATATCCGGCTGGCAACCCTTCTCTATACATGGGGATGAGGAACGAAAAGTATACCAGTGCCAAACCAGTTTCGCCTTGCAAGATAGAGAGTGCGGCGGGCGTAAAAGAAAGTGCTGCGGCGATTATTTGCGATTGCGGCTTATCAAAATTCGTCTCCGTCATAGACAGGTATTTTGCCAATGCCAGCGAAGTAAATATCTTACATAATTCTACCGGCTGTAAATTCATAAAACCCAATGGTATCCAGCTTTTGGAGCCCTTTATCTCTTTACCCACCACAAAGGTTGCCAGCACCAGCAAAATACCAATAAGGTAAGATAGGTTAGCTGTTGCGGTGAACAATTTGCTATCTGTAAGCAAAATAAAAATGGCTAGTACAATACAAGCACCGAAGTAAAATAATTGCTTGCTATAATTTTTTTTGAAGCCTAAAAAACTGTGCAGCACGCCATCGCCATTGCGGTACTCCACACTAAAAATAGCGAGTAGCCCAATGGCCACTAAAATAGCATATAGCCATACCAGTATCCAATCTACACCCTTGCCTATTTCCGGACTTTTTTGATACATGGCTATTTAAATTTTTACGGTGTCTTTAGGTTCTGGCTTCTTTTTTTCTATGGTGGGCATAACGGCTTCTGGCTTTAAAAAAGGCAAACTGTTATTATTATCTTTCAAAGGCCATTCTTTCTTTACAGAATCTTTATCTTTCTTCATCTTGTCCAGCACATCATCTGTTTCTTCGTCTTGTTCCAGCCCGATGGTATCTTTTATCTTTTTAATATACCCTTTTGCAATAAGGTAAGCAGAGTCTTTTGCATGCCTCAAAGAATCTTGTTTTTTCATTTCTACGCCAATCCTTGCAGGTATCAGGTTAAGGTTAGTTAATTGCTCCAGCCTTGCTAAACGGGCTTTATCTACAATAGAATCTTTCAGGTACTTTTCAATTAACAAACCTACAATTGGCGCAGCATAAGTACCGCCAAAGCGGCCGCTGTTTTCTACTACGCACATAATGGCAATACGTGGATTATCCCTTGGCGCAAAGCCGCAAAAAAAGGCATGGTTGGGTTGCTTAACGCCACGGAAATAGTTTTCTACCGTACCCGTTTTGCCGCAAATTACTATGCCTGGCACTTTTGCCGCTGCACCCGTACCCCTGTCTACCACGCCTTGCATCCCGTCATGCACGGCTTCAAAAATACTATCTGGTATATCGATGGTATTGTGCTGTTTTTTATAACTCGTTAACATGCCAAATTTATCGCCGCCTTCAATAGAATCTACCACATGCGGAATTTTGTACCAGCCTTTGTTGGCAATGTACGCCATTTCGTTAGCTACTTGTAACGGCGTAACATCTACTTCGCCCTGCCCAATACTTACCGAACGAAAGTTACAATAGTTCCATTTGCCATTGCCGTACTCTTTATTAAAAAATGCGGGCGTAGGTATATTGCCCCTTTTTTCTGAAGGCACATCTACGCCTAGCCTATGCCCTAAGCCGAAGGCATACATATAACGGTCCCAATTAGCTAAGCTACTATCTACATTAGGGTATTTTGGGTTATTGATAACTTTTTGCATTACTGTGGCGAAGTAGGTATTATCAGATATAGTGATGGCACTACGCAAATCGAATGTGCCTCTATCCAAACACTTCATTGGCCTGCCGGTACCGCAGCCATAAAAAGCCCCGGAACAACTAACGGTAAAATGAGTATTGATCATGCCTTCGTGCAAGCCTATCAATGCCTGCAAGGTTTTAAAGGTAGAGCCTGGCGAATAAGTGGCACCTACAGTACGGTTTAGCAATGGCAACGCAGGGTTTAGAAAAAGCTCAGAAAAATGTTTTTTCCTTTCGCTGCCTGTTAGTAGCTTAGGCTTGTAAGTTGGTGCGCTTACCATGGCTAAAATGCCGCCTGTACGTGGGTCTACCGCTACTATGGAGCCTAACTTGTTCTGCATTAATTTTTCGCCCAGCTCCTGTAATTCTATATCGATAGATGTATGCATGTTTTGACCGGCAATGGCGGCGGTATCGAACTTGCCATTTTCTAATTTTTCTGTCAAGCGGTTTTTATTATCCCTTTTCCAGTATTCTATGCCTCTTTCGCCCATCAGCACTTTTTCGTAACTGCGTTCAATACCCGTCATACCTGCATAATCGCCAGATACATAGCCTTCATCTTTATGCTTTTTTAAAAAATTGGTATCTACTTCAGCGGTATAGCCTAATACGTTGGCTGCGGCATCGTAAGGATAGCTTCTTACGCTACGTTCCTGTAAATAAAATGCTGGTGTAAACTTGTACATTACTTCATTCAGCATTGCCATGCTGGCATCGCTTAGCAATGGCTCAAAAACAGATGGCCGGCTCCTGCCATTTTTTATAATTAAGTCTAATACTTTTTTATTGAATTGTGCGGTATCGATATTTAAAATTTTACAAAGCGCAAAAGTATCTACGCCCCGCAATTTATTGGGAGAAAGCATGAGGTCGTAAATGGTGGTATTTTGCAGCAGCACTTTTTTGTGGCGGTCGTAAATAATGCCTCTGTCAGGGTATACTACCTTCCTGAACTTGCCCTGGTCATCTGCCATTATTTTGTATTTGCTCGATACTACCTGCAAGCTAAAAAGCCTTGCGATAATTACAACAAACATAAAGGCGAAGGTTAATTGTATTACGGTTTTGCGGGACTGGTTAAAAACAGACAATTTTTATAATGGTTTTAGAATGTTGAAGAGTTAATTAATTTGCATAGCAGTCCCCTAAAACATTGCGTTTATCTACTTATTTTTACAAGAATGTGCCATGCGAACAACAAAGGTAATTAGTACCCGAGTGATAAATTTTACTTTTTATTGAAAAGAAAAAATATAATTTACTAATAAAAAAATTGATTGGTTTTAAATCGGGTGCTGAAGCTCACG
>JANXVN010000050.1 GCA_025351645.1 Ferruginibacter sp. | reverse complement strand
ATCGTAACCAGCGCCGTTCCATGAAAAGGTTACATAACCTCCAAAGCCAGTACTGCCATTGAGCTTAGGGTCCCACAAATAAAATTTATCATTTACGTTGGCCTTTGTAAGGGCATGAAAATCTATTGCTGCCGGGTACGGGTTGGGCACCAGCGTAAAGCCTGCCGCGGCTACATTGGTAACCATATTGCCAGTATTGGGCAGCCCATTAATACGCAATGTTGTAGGGGAAATAGCCGCGTTAACACCTTGCATTAGCTGGGTACTGCGGTCGCCACGTATAAAAAGAAAATATGCCGGGTAAGTAGCTATAGATACATTGGTACCCGGCGATGAGGGAATGCCGGTTAAAGCATTCGTGGTACTATCGTAATATTTAACAGATGGGTTAAGGTTTATGCCCTGGTCGTACCCATTGGCTGTTGTACCACCGGTAAGCTCCACGCCATAACCCGGCGATGGGTTGCCTGTTGTGGCTCCTTCTTGCCAGGCGGCATTGATAGTAGGCGCCCCGCTTGCTGATACAGGTGCCGCAAGCAAGCGCCATGCACGTTTTGCCTGTATGTACCTTTCTATTGTAATTGCCCCGGAAATTGCATTGCCATTATTTGCGCCCCCATTGGTAATATCTGCCAGGGTTGCAGTGCCGCTTGCCGTTGACTTTAAAGTAAGCAGCCCGCCTGTTGTAAGGGTTTTGCCGCTACCACCAAAAGCTACCGACCCGGTTATGTTTTGCATCCCCGCAAGGGTAACGTTATTGCTTACAATTAATTTATTGATGTTGTTATTTACAAACGCGTTTGCAAGTATGGTTTGTGTAGTGGCACCATTCATTTCCAACGTTCCGGCACTTACATTAAAAGTGCCCGCATTGGTGATTGTACCGGAAATTTGCAGCGTGCTGCTATCTGTTAAAAAAGCACCGCTTGCCACAGTAATATTATGTAAAGCTGCCAGTGATTTTATAACAGGGTAAAATGGTAAACCTGCTGCAACAGTAATATCCGCACTGCTGGCTGGTATGCCGCCGCACCAGTTTCCGACATCGCTCCAGGTGGTGCTAACGGCACCCGTCCAGTCGCCATTTTGTGTAACCCTTACTTTAACGGTATCGGGGTAATCGGTTGCTATAGAAGTACAGCCATTATCTGCCAAGCTGGTGATAAAATAGTTGGTATTTACAAAAGGCGTAACATTAATGGTTATGGTAGATGCAGCAATAGGCCCAAATGATTCACCGCTATTTAATGTACCATTAATAGGCGAGTTGCCCGTAACCGCTACGGTTAAAGTAGCCGTGCTGCCACCGCATACAAAGCTTGGCCCGCTTAACCTTACGGTTGGCTTGGTATTGGTGGTAACAATAGTTGTTGCTGTATTGTTACAGCCGCTGGCATCGGTTACTTTAATGGTATAAGTTCCGCTGGCTGTAACGGCCAGGCTGGGGTTTTGTATGGTGGAAATTATAGCATTGGCCGGGTCCGTCCAGCTATAGGTTGGGTTTAAAGCTGTTCCCGGATCGGATGTAAAATTAATAAGGCTGCCTGCGCAAACGGGACCGTTGCTGCCGGCTGTTACCACAAAAGCAGTAAAATTTAATTCGTAAGCGCCCATATCGGGCGTAGATACATTACGCGTTACTGCAGTAATGTCGGTGGTGATAGCAATAGGCGCCGTGATGGGTATGCCCGAATTATTTATTAAGCAGTTGGCGGTACTATCCGGCTGCAAATCGTATAAAGATGCGAGGAAACTTACGTTTGTTGAAACAGCATTAGCGCCGCCGCCCGATGAAGTTTTAAACTGTGCAAAAGTTTGGTTATTAGCTGCGCCCCATTCTGCCACGGTAGCCGGATTATTGCTAAATAAATTATTGTAATTACTGGTTGTTGATGCCCATGCTGCAGTTGCCGGCGAAACAATATTGCTGATGGCATAATTGGTACCGGTACCAATGCGGTTATTTATAAAAATATTATCTACCAAAGATAAAGCACCTGATACGGGGCGGATAAAGGCTGCAGAACGAAGGGCTGTGCCTGATGCATTGCCGCCAATGCTTACGGTGTTGTAATTATAGTTCCAGTTATTACCGGCTGCGTGTACAATGCCGTAAATTTTAATGCCGTTAAGGTAAGTGCCGTTATCTATTTTTATTGAATTATTGTACAAATTAAACGACCCGCCAGCAGCGGCAACACCACAAATACCGGCACTGCTGCCCGTAGCATTGTTGGTAAAGATAGCCAGGCGGTTATTAAATATATTGCCGGATACGGTGGCCGTAATGCCTATACCGGCAACCAATGTATTTGCCCCGGTAGTGTTGGTGGCACTTAAATCGTGCAACATATTACCGGATATTATTTGCCCTGCTACGGTAGCTGAATTGATGATGCCGGCAACGGTAGCTGCAGCAGGCGAGCCGGTTTCTATGCTTGCGCTTGCTTTGGCAGATGGCGTGCTTAAATAAGTAACCGCATTGCCCGTTATAGCGTGTACAAAGGCACCGGAAACATTGATGCCCACCACCTGTGCATTTACCCCTGCAGCAGCATGTACGATGTTGGAAATGATATTGTTGCTGATAACAGCTGTTTCCGAAGCTGATATGCCAGTATAAGCTGCAGAGCCCGCACTGGCGTTTGCAGCCGAACTTATGTTTTGTATAGTATCGCTGGCAATAGTAATAGTACCCGATGTTGCGGCATTATTTATACCCGTAAAATTACCGGATGAGGTAGTGCTAAGCTGGCTGATACGCTGTATTACATTGCCGCTTATTGTAACGGCAGTTGTTACTGCACTGCCCACAGCGATACCTGTTAATGATGTTGCTGTAGCGGTTGAGCCCGGCAATACACGTATGCTGTTATTTGTTGCAGCACTGCCAATTATATTGCCTGTAACAAGCGTTGGTGCAGTAGTGCTGTTAATGGTTAAACCAGCAAATGCAGCTGCAGCCGGCAACGAGCCAATATTATTAATATCTATACCGGCGACGGTATTATTAATTACGCTGCCACCCGTACTGGCGCAGTTAATGCCATTAATTAAAGACGTGTTAGCCGTAGCCGCTGTAGCAGTAGTTATGCTGATAGTGCCATTATTACTTGAGCTGCCCACTACATTGCCTTCGCCTGCAATGGCGCCTCCAATATTTATGCCATTGCCGTTGGTTTCTATGCCTGTAAATACCAGGGAGCCTGGCGCTGTTGGGTTGCAAGAGACTGTTATGCCCGCAATGGTATTTCCTTTTATGTTGGATGCCGGCGTGCCGCTGGTAGTGGTTAACAAAATACCCTGGTAGGATACATTGCCTGCTGTAGATGAATAGACGGCATTTGAACCGCTGGCTGATACATCGTTGCTGCCAATATAATTATTTGTTATAGCATAGCCTGCGCCACCAAGCACCCTTATACCGTGCAATGCAGCTGCCGCCGGGTAATTGATGGTGGCTGTATTATTTCCATTGTAAAAACTGTTATTTATAATTGCCCATGCAGAAGAGCCCGTTGCTGCAATATCCAGCCCACGGTAGGTATACCCGTAAATACTATTGTTTATAATGGTATCCGTTATATTTTCATTGCCTGCCGTGCCGGCAGAATAAATGGCAGCCTTGCCAACGTTGCCACCAATAGCGCCTGTTATTGTACAGTTTTCTATATGGTTGCTGCTGTTGCCTGTTGCGCCAGAAGAAGCACCGAATAATATTACCCCGTTAGTGGCATTGGATGCGGCCTCTATATCGCAGTATTTTATGGTGTTATTTGTTGCGCCGTTTATAAACGTAAATGCTGTGCCCGTTGAACCGCCCGCATTAGTATTTTTAAAACTAATATAGCTGCCGCTGCCGCCAAAGCTACCATCAATTTTTACCCTGGCTGGCCCGTTAAAACGGATAAGCCCTGCGGCTACATCTCCATAAATGGTCCGTTGAGATGCTGCATCTGGTGTTATAGTTATTGTATAGCCTGAGCCGCCGGTTTCCGTCCATTGGTTCAATGCATTAGTGCCATCTTCCAATAAATCTGATGTAATAATAAATGTTGCATTGCCTTGCAGCCCTGCACTGTTAACAGCTGCAAATACGCCACTAGCGCCAGTTAATGAATTGTATACTTCTTTAGTACCTACGTTGTACACTCCTGCAAATGCAATATTATATTGGTTGATAGTACCCGTTATTGGAAATGCCGCACTTGTTAATGCCACGCTTGCCGGAGTTGCAGCAAATACGCCTGAATTAATACCTACATTAGCCACCGTTGCAACATCTTGTGCTACTACAAAATATTGGATTGCACCAGCTGAAAACGAAGCGCTACCGTTAAGCAAAGAGTAATCTATCGTAAAACTAAAAGGGGTTGCGGCATTGGAAGCTTCTGCAAATTTCCATCCATTGGTGCCGGAGGTATTATCAAGGTAAGTATTAGCATCTCCAAAGCGTTTGTAGTATATCCTTGGTTTTGTACCGGCAAGTGTATTTACCCCACTGGCATCTGTTATAGCAACATTAGTAACCGCCCTGTTGGCAACAGCCGTTGTATTAGTAAGCAGGGTGTACGTAATTGTTGGTGGCATTGTTTCTAACCCAAAAGATTCATCTGCACCAATACATGGGTTGGTAGCTACGCCTGTGTAGCCTGCACTGCCTGCCCTTGCCTGGCCATCATAATCATCTGTATAACCGCTAATGATAGCGCCTGCATTAAATATTATACTGCCAAGGGTAGAATCTACATGCAAAAATATAGGGGAGCTACCCGCGGTACTAAAAAATTTTGGTGCCTGGTCTTGCGAAACCGATGCGGCATCCCTGGTAGAAACCCTTGTTTTATAAGTTGACAAAAGCTGGTCTTTATTTGATCCATCATAAAAAATAAGCTGCGTAGCAGATGGCGTACCTGCGTAAAAAAGGTTACTGTTGGAGCTGCTGCCATAATTGGTTAGTGTAGCGGTTGACCGCCGATAAGCAGCGGTTAAACCATTCCCTTTAGCTACGGAATTATTGCACACTATATTATTGATTAAATTAAGCGTGGCCGTTGTAGCTACTGTATTGGTAGTATGATAAATACCCGCGGTGCCAAAGTCTGTACCTGTAGAAGTAGCATTTAAAAAGATAGTATTGTAATATACATTGATAGCAGAGTTTGGAGTAGTAGAGGTAACACCGATGCCTCTTATTAAATCTAAGTTACTAGCAGAAGGGGCACGCAGGTCGCCAATAAGGTTATTATAGATATTGGCACCTACAACAGCTGACCCCGAAACCTCAATACCATTAACCAGGCAATAAGTGTTACTGGAAGATTGTAAGCTATATATTTTATTTCGGTAAATATTTTTGGTAGTGCCCCCCGTAATGCTAATACCCGTAACGGTTGAGCCATTACTGCTGCTTAATAGCGTATTTATGGTATTTAAGTAAATATTATCGTTGCCTGAGCTAACAATACCTGTTACAGTGCCCGTACCGGTGATATTGTTGATAGTGTTAGCGGTAGTACTATTATTTGTGCTGGTATTGTTTATTGTCATAGCAGTTACATTTCCGCTGCCAGCCGTCCAATTTGTAAACGTATTATTTTGGATAGTTTTGGTAGCACTGCCTGCATCTGCATTCAGCCAGCCGTTAATTGCTGTGGCACCAGTTACAACTATATTAGAAAAGTTGTTATTGTTGTTAGTAATAGTGCTGCCCGAGAGCGAAGTGGCTGATGTGGTATATAAGGCAACACTTGCGCCCGCTGCCTTTGTAAACGTACCTACAATACTGTTGTTGTTTACATTTTGGCTGCCGCTGGAGGATAAAGCAACATTATTTATGATAAACGTAACACCACCGCTTGTATTGAGGTTAAGGTTGTTAAATGTATTACCGTTGATAGCCTGAGAAAGTGTAATGGCAGTATTGCTAATAAACGTAACATTACAAAGCGAAGCTGCTGAAAAAACAGTATTAGTTATACTGTTATTGCTGATTGAAAGCATAGCCGTAGATGTGCCGCCCTGGTTAAAAATTAAAAATTGATTGTTAGCGGGAACAGCAGCAGTATAAGTAACAACAGGCAATGAGGCAGTGCCCAAATTATTAGCATTGATATTGATAGCACCTGTTACGGAACCGGAGTTATAAATGCCATAAAATATATTTGTTGTTGCTGTAGTATTGCTATAAATAGCGTTATTGTTTATCGATAGCGATGCTAAAGAAGCTGCATTATATATAGCGGCAACAAGGCTGCCTGCACCCAATGCGCCGGTAACATTGCCTGCAAAAATATTGTTGTTAATTGTAATTGCTGAAGTGCTAGTGCCAGTAGTATTAATGCCATAAAAAAAACTAGCGCCCGTTGCGGTACTGGTATTGCTGGCAATAGTGTTGTTATTTATAGTAACGGTTAATGCAGGTGGATTATTTAAAATACCATAGAACCCCCCCGTGCCTGCATTGGTAGTATTGCCGGTAATTATATTGTTAGTGATACTTACCACAGCAGCTGCAGCCGATGAATTAAAAATGCCGGTAAAAGCGCCGGTAGCAGCAGTTTTTAAGTAGCTTATATTTTGTATGGTGTTGGCGTTTATTTGAACCGGCGATGCTACGGCTGCACCAATGCTGATACCCGTTAATGTAGCGGTAGCACTAGACGAGCCGGCAGTAATGCGGATACTATTAGTGGCACCAATACCAGTGCTGCCAATTATATTATTATTTATTTGCGGCGGCGCAACAGCGTTGTTTACATAAATGCCCGTAAACGTAGTAGGTGAAGGCGCACTGCCGCTGTTGGTAATATCTATACTGCCAACCTGGTTGCCTAAAATAAATCCGCCTGCACTATTACAGTTTATGCCTTTAATTATAGATGTATTGCCGCTATTAGTGGTTGTGGTAGTAACAGTAATTGAGCCATTGGCTGTATTGGAACCTACCACATTCGCATCTGTTGATAAAAGCCCGCCAATGTTAGTTGCGAAGCCATTGGTTTCTATACCAATAAAAACATTGGATGCACCAGCCAGCGGCACTGATGATATGGCTATATTAGCTATTTTGTTTCCTTTGATGATGGAAATTGGCGTGACAGCAGTTGTAGTAGTCAATATTCCCTGAAAGGAAACAGCCCCAGCAGTAGAAGAATAACTGGCTGCGGTACCAGCTGCAAAGGGCGCATTGCCACCAATAGAATTATTAGTAATTGTATAACCGGTGCCACCGCCTATACGGATGCCGTGCAGTATTGATGAAGCGGCATAATTTATTGCCGTCGTTACATCGCCATTATAAAAACTGTTATTGCTTATCAGCCAGCTTTTAGAGCCAATGGCATTTATATCCAGCCCTCTATCCCTGTAATTAAAAATTGTATTGTTTACTATGCTGTTGGCCATATTTTCGCTACCAGCCGTACCGGCAGAATAAATACATACGCTGCCTGTTAAGCTATTTACGGTAGCGTTAATAGCACAGTTACTGATGCTATTGTTGCTATTGCCGCTGGCCACAGTAGAAGCACTAAAGTAAATTATGCCATTAGTAGCGTTGGTATAAGCTTCTATATTGCAATATTTAATGGTATTGAAAGATGCACCGTTTAAAAATGTAAAAGCGGTGCCATTAGTACCGGTAGCATTGGTGTTCCTAAAAGTTAAATAATTATTGACGGAGCCATTGCTGCCATCAAAGGTTACTCGTTTTGCACCGTTTAGCCTTATCATGCCAATTAATATATCACCCGATAAAACCCTTGTGGCAGTGCCATCTGGCTGTACCGTTAAAGTGTAATTGCCCAGCCCTGTTTCAGCCCAATCGTACAAGGCGTTAGTGCCATCTTCGGTAATATCAGATACTATGTTTACAATCATATTGCCACTTAGCCCTACACTGTTTATAGCCGCAAACAAACCGCCGGCATTGGTTAAAGAGGTATAAAACTGCCCTGCGCCTACGTTGTAAGTGCCTATCAGTGAAGGTGAGGGTACCGCATCAACTTCATCTGCACCAATATCCGGTGCAGTACCAGTACCTGTGTAGCCACTGTTTCCCTGGCGGCTTTGGTTATCATAATCTGTTGTATAATTGGTAATGTTGGCACCGCCGCTTTCTACAACGGTCGCCTTGGTATTATCTATATGTAAATAAGCTGGGGATACGCCAGCAATACTTAAAAATTTAGTGGTAAGGTCTTCCGTTACTGATAAATTATCCCTTGGGGTTACCACTGCTTTATAATTAACCATCCGCTGGCTTTGATTAGTACCATCGTAATAAATAAGCTTGTTTGCAGCCGGGGCACCTGCATAAAATAAATTGTTATTAGAGGTAGGGGCATAGTTGGTAAATATGTTGGCAGACCTGTGGTAGGCGGCTGTAATGCCGGATCCATTTGGAATAGAAAGATTGGTTATGCTATTATTCCTTAAATTAAGCTTAGCTGTTGTGGCAACCCCGCTTACAGTATGGTAAATACCTGAACTACTAAAATTTGTACCGCTGGAAACTGCGTTTAAATAAACAGTATTGTAATATACATTGAAGGTTGAATTAGTTGCGGTAGATGCAATATTGATGCCCCGTAAATTATCAACAGAGCCGTTATATATAGGAGCACGGATATCTCCAATTAGATTATTATAAATATTTGCAGTTGCAACTGTGGACGCAGTGCTAACCGATATGCCGTTAATACTACCGCCGGCATTATTAAGCAGGATATCGTAAATTTTATTCCTGTAAATATTTTGGGTGTTACCGCCAGTTATTAAAATGCCGGTTATAGAAGTGCCGGTTGTAGCAAGCGTATTAATAGTATTGCCGTAAATGTTATTGTTACCCGTGGCAGTAGTTATACCCACCATAATGCCGGCACCAAAAATATTATTAATAATATTACCAGTCACAAAATTGTTAGTACCCAGCAGGTTTAAATTCATGGCGTTTAAGTTGCCGGTACCGGTAGTCCAGTTAGTAAAGGTATTATTCTGTATTGTTTTAATGGAGTTGCCGCTATCCGTATTTACCCATCCCGCCATTATAGTGTTGCCCGTAAGAGTAATATTAGAAAAGTTGTTATTGTTGTTATTGCTTACACTACCCACGATTGATTTAGCTGCAGTTGTAAATAGCGTAACAGTGCCGCCTGTAGCAGGTTTATTGAACGACGTAACAATAGAATTGCTGTTAATATTTTGCACGCCGGTAGATTGCGAGATAACATTATTTGTAATAAAATTTACGTTATGGACTGTATTTATATTAAGTGCCGTAAAAGTATTATTGTTTATGGCCTGTGATAAAGTGGCAGCGTCATTTGTAATAAGGTTGCACGGGCCAGTACCTTGCACAGCATAATTAATTCCCTGAAAATTATTGTTGCTGATAGACAACGCAGCCGAAGGGCTACCCAATCTATTATAAATAAATGTTTGTGAGGCGGAGTTGGCCGCAGTAAAAGAAAAAGCACCTAAAATACTATTGCCTATATTATTGCCATTAATATTTATGGCAGTAGTTACAGCACCATAATTATATATTGCAAAATAACTGCCGCTTGTAGATGAAATAGAGTTGCCTGCAATGGTATTATTATTGATGTTCAGTATTGCTGGCGTCGCTGTATTATAAATACCATAAAAAGATGTAAACGCAGTAGCCGTAGCAAAAGTGCCGTTAATTACATTGTTATTGTTAATAGTAATGGTATTGCCTGCTGCGGTACTGCCAGCCGCATTTTCAATAGCGGTTATGTTTGCAGCAGTGCCGCCGCCATTTACCGTAACTGTATTGTTATTGATTGTGGCAGAAGCACCAGTGGCACCATTGATGAATATGCCGCGTACTTGTACCGGATGGTTTACACCGCCCCCATTATTATTGTTGATGGTATTGTAAGAAACATTTAACCCGTATTGAGATAACGTGCGTACACCTGCCGCAGGGTTGGTTGCACCAGCGCCACCACCAAAGTTGATGATGGTATTGCCTGTAGCGGCCGTGCTGCCGCCTATGTCATTATTAAAATCTGCCAGCGTGTAAGGTGCTGTGGCGTTAGAGCCTACTAAAGAAATACCAATATTGCAATTTTGGATAGTGTTGCTATAAAATTTATTGTTGCTGTGTGCGCCACCTGCCGTAGCGCCATAAACTACTGTTGCATTTAAAGCATTACAGCTTAGCATATATATGCCGGCACTACCATCCGTCATTGGGTTTACCGGGCTTGCATTATTTATCCGGTTTAAAGTGATGGTACAATTTTGAATGGTAACATACTGGCAACCATTTGATGCGCTTTGCTTGTACAATGCAAACCCGTACTCCATGGTAGATGGGTTGGTTGTGTTGGCTGGATTATCCCTTAAATCTATACCATCAATAGTGGTATAATCGCTGCCAGATAAACGCCAGATACCATCCTGTGCTCCTGCACTTGAGGGCGTTGCAGTGCCTCCTGTATAAGCTGTTATTAAAGGGTTGGCGCCACTTGTAGCGGGGTCTTTTCTAAATATAAGCGGGTTTGCAGAGGTACCGGTAGCAGTTAGTGAAATTACTGCCGTGATAGTTTCTGTATAATTTGCCGCTACATTAAAAGTTACGCCGCCAGGGCCCACGCCTACTGTATTGACCGCTGCCACTGCTAAAGTAACGGTTGCATAATCGCCCGGTACAAATTTTACGCCTGTTAGCTGGGCAAAAACTATATTGGTATTTAAAAATATCAACGCCAAAAAAATTATGGATGATAGTATTTTAATTTTCATAAAAGGTGGATTTGATACTAAGTATTATTTTTATTGCTTTATTTAAGCAGTATTGTTTTAGTTAACCTTTATTTTTTGTAAGGCAGTTTAGCCTTATAGATATAGTAAAATTGTAGTGGATAATGTTATGGATCGCGTTATTTTATATAAACCAAAAGGGCAAAAAGATAGGGCAATAAAATAATTTTTATTTAAAGGTTTATATTTCTTCATAGGTTAATATAAAAAAGCTTTTTCTGTAATTGGAATTAGGGTGAAAAATTAAAACAATTCAACTTATTTCTTAATTTTGCAGCCGTTTTACTACACAGTAGTAGAATAATTACTACACCATCAGTTCCCATTTTATTTAGGCAAATCATGAGCGTTTTATTGTAAGCTACCTTTTGCTAAATAGCTACAAGTAGTATAATAATAGGATGTTATTTTTAGTGTACCTCTATGTTGTGCCATCTTTTTACAACGCTTTTAAAGCTTATGGCTTAAAATTGTTAATAACAGAGCGTTCTAGCCTGCGTAAATTTTGAAGTAATCAGTAATGCCTTCTATTATCAGCAGAGGTTGAAAAATATGGCTCCTATTGTTAACGAAAAAAGACATAGCTTTCGCCATGCCTTTTTTATGTTACGCCTTCTTTGTAAGCATCAACCAATAACTTTCAATAGGTTTATTTTATTTTTTAAATGCCTTTTTTAGCTGGCTAGCAGCATAGTCTTCTGCATCTTTTGCATCGGGTACTACTGCACCCATACCAAAAAATTCATGGGTGGTACCTTTGTATAATTTATAATCTGTTGATACGCCTGCCTTTTTAAAATTATCGCTTAACAATTCGCCTTCGCTTCTTAACGGATCGTATTGGGCGGCTATAATAGTTGTTGTGGGTAAGCCTTTAAGGTTGGCTGTAACTAAAGAAATTTTAGGGTCTTTTGCTTGTGATGGATTACTTAAGTACTTATCAAAAAACCATTTCATCATGCCGGAGTTAAGCGGCATGGTGCTATCACTTTCTTTATAAGATGCGGTTGTAAAATCGTAGCCGGCAATTGGGTACACCAATACTTGGCATATTGGCAGCTGAAAGTTTTTGTCCCTAGCCATCATGCTTACTGCCGCGGCAAGGTTACCCCCGGCACTTTCGCCTACAACGGCAACTTCTTTAGCTTCGCCCTTTATAGTTGCCGCATTTTTAACCACCCATTCATAAGCCGCATAAGAATCATTATGCGCTATGGGGAATTTATTTTCTGGCGCCTGGCGGTAAGCTACTGAAACTACCACTGCTTCTACCATATTTGCAAGCCCAGCCGCTGAGGCATCATAGGTATTTAAATCTGCAATAACCCAACCGCCGCCATGGTAATAAACAATTACAGGATAAACATCTTTACCAGTTTTTGGGGTGTAAATACGCAAATGTATTTTACCTCCTGGCACCATTATATCTTTTCCAATAGTATCTGTATTGTTTGGCGGCATGGCAATACTATGTTGCTGCATTACTGCTTTTACGGCATCGGCAGGCGAAGGCTGCTTACGTGCATCAGGGGCAGATAAGCTTACGATTGGTGGCGCATTAAAACTCTTTAACTTTTCTATTACCACAGCCATTGGATCCGTTAAACTTTTTCCCCAGGCTGGTTTTTCGCCTGCAGGCTGCAGGCTTTCTGGCTTTTGGGCTTTTAATGTATCAGTACTTACAGAGCTTGCATTGGTACTATCTTTTGTAGAATTGCTTGTAGAATTATTGCTACCGCAGGAACTAAAGAAAAAGGCAATAATAACTACTGCCGTAAATGTTTGTGCAATTAATGATTTTTGATATAGCATAATAATTTTACTATAATTATAAACAATTTATATGCCCACCTTTACTATGCTACTTTGGTTAGTTTATTAATAATGATGTGGAATAATTTTCCGTATGTAAGGCATAAATTTTCTGGTGGGGAGTATTATCCGTTTAATATTTGGTTATTGCTATGTAATTATTATTCGCTCCGCAGATAAATATCGGGAATACTAAACAACAAGCAGGCTACTATTTTCTATTGGCACGAAATTGTATAATTACTGTGAAATGATATTATGGACATAGATGTATTTTATGAAGCTGAAAATCCGGATGACTTGCCTCAGGTATTATTATTACAAAGAAAAGAAATGCTTTGGCAAAATAAGCCAGCCGAAGCTGAAAATGATTTTTGTCGTTTTTTGTTAAAGGATAAAACTGGTGATGATACTATAATTTAATTGGTTATAAACTAATCCCCCTTTAATATCTCACTTGCAGCCTTGGCTTGTAAGGGCGAAATAAAATTTATAAAAGGGCTGCCAAATACAAGCCACTTTTTAGGCGCACATCTAAAAATTATTCTTTACCAAATTTAATGTTATTGGTGTGCCTGTTTTACCTTTTTTATCTACAACAAAAGCGTATTTGCCTTGCTTTTACAGCTTTATGCTGATAATTGTATTGCTTTTAATTTATACACCAAAAAGTCGTTTGTATAAATGCTCCTCATTTACACATGCTTTCATGAAACTATCCCTTGGTTCCAGCAACTTTATAAAGTTTGCAATGTTTTCAATATTAGGGCGGGGCTTAGTATTTGTTGTGGAGGTATTTATAAAATGATATTAAAAAAACTGAGCACGCACATACCCCGAAAGGAAAGCAGTATAAAACCAAGTAGGTTTTTATTAACAACGGTATGCAAATAAGTTGTAAGGCAGCATGGCAATTACAGCATATTTACTGAGGACCGTTTATACAAAAAAACTTTTGTTCCCTTATTTATATTTCCTTTTCATTTCATCTTTACGCATGGGCATGGCATCTATAAGGGCAAATAATTGTTTGGCTTCAAGCATGGTATTAGTGCGGTATTTTTCACCGCCATCCTTACCAATTAATAGCACCTCAAAGCGGGCTGCCTTTGCCTTATACTTTTTATATAGTGGGCTGCCTTTTTCTACTATTTTTATTTGTATATCCCTTTCTTGTATTGCCAGGGCTTCTTTATTTAGCAGCTGCATTTGTTGTTGTACAAGAGATGGGCTTGTATCATTACCAAAAATTAATAGTTGCCTGTAGGGTAAAAATTGCTGTTTTGTATTAGCAGTAATTAATAACGACAATAATATTTTTATAAGCATTTCAGTAAAAGTTTTAGTATGATAATATTTGATAAAACCTGATTGTTAAGCTTTATTTTTTATCGAAATAATCTGGTGGATATAATTTTTTCCCATATTTTCTGGTGTTATATAACTTATAGATAAAGAGCGGCCTGCCTTTACCAGATCGCCTGATTCTAAAAACATTTTATCTATACCATCGGGGCTTACAATGATTAAAAAATTTACCATTTGCGTATTGTTACCATTAACTCAAATACTATGGGTTGGAAACCCATAGGTTGAATTCAGGACTGAAAGTCCATTTGGTGGCTTCGCCATTCTTTTATTTTGTTTATCCCATTATTTAAACCGTTTGTAAAAGCTAAAGCCCATAGCTTAAACTAACGTGTTGAGACCAGTTAAGTAAAGGTAATATGGGCAAAAAATTAATAACATTTCATGTTTGATGGATACCTGCCTGCCAATTATAATAATTGCCTATACCTTTACAAAAGCTTACGCCCAAAATAATCTATCAGTCCTTTGGGCTGTGTTTTTTGTAAACGCAATATTAATCATTTAGATGGTTAGCATACTTTTGGCTAGTTACCTCAATGCGATTACGCCCATGCCTAGGTGTAATTACTTTTTGCCTTGTAATTGCCTGTTTTTAGCAATGGGAATTTACATTATTAAATTAGGATAAAATTATTTAGCGGGGGGGTGGTTTAATAATAACCAGTAATAGCCTATATTTTTAATTGCCTGGGCAAAGCTTCCAAAATCTACCGGTTTTACAATATAACTATTGGCTCCTAAAGCATAACATTTTTGTATATCCGGGTCTTCTTTAGATGAGGTAAGCATTACTACCGGGATGGTTGCGGTACTAGGGTGCGACCTTATTTTTTGCAGTACTTCAATGCCGTTTACTTTTGGCATCTGTATATCGCAAAGTATAAGCTTTGGCCTTACTGCAATGGGTTTATTGCTTTTGTACCTGCCAGTGCAAAAAATAAATTCTAACGCTTCTTCGCCATCGCTTACCTGCATAAGGTTATTGGCCATATTATTTTTTTTTAATTCGCGTATGGTAAGCTCCGCATCGTTTTCATTATCTTCTATCAGTAATATATCAACAGAGTCCTGGTTCATAAAAAAATTTAATTTTAAAAAATATGCTACCCATTGTTGGGCAACGAAAAATAGAAGCAGGCACCCTGCCCTATCGCAGCATCAGCCCAAATTTTTCCGCCATGTTTTGTAATAATCTTTTCAACAATGGCAAGCCCCACGCCAGTGCCTTCAAATTCGGTGGCGGCATGCAGCCTTTGAAATACTTTAAATAATTTTTCCTTATACTTTATATCAAAGCCAATACCATTATCTTTTACAAAATATATTGTTTCATTTACCTCTTTTTGCCAACCAATCTCAATTTTTGGGTGCTCATTCCTTTTGGAATATTTTATAGCATTCGAAATAAGGTTTGCCCATACTTGCCTTATAGTAAAAGGGTCGCCTTTAATATTTGGCAAAGGCGAAATTACCCATTCAATACTATCGTTGTTTTTATTGGCCGATTCTGCAATGGCTTCTGCTACCAGCCCATCCATCGCCACATCTATCTTAATAATTTGCTGCCTTACCATGCGGGAAAAACTTAACAGCCCATCTATTAGGTTGCCCATTTTTGTGGTATTGTTTTTTATAATGCTTGTTATGCGCCGTGCTTCTTCATCAAGGCTGCTGCTATATTCATCTTCCAGGATGGTTGTAAACCCTATTATACCCCTTAATGGCGCCCGCAAATCGTGAGAGACAGAATAAGTAAAAGCTTCCATTTCATTATTAGCTGCCCTCAATGCGGCAGTACGGCTAAGTACTTTTTCTTCCAGGCTAACATTTAATCTATCTATTTCCGCAACAGCTTTTTTACGGTCGGTTATATCACGTACAGAAGCAATTACCAGTACCTGTTTATCAATCTGAATGGGAGAAAAATTTACCTCTACTGGAAAAAAACCTGCATTTTTTCTTATGGCAGCTAATTCAATATTAGTTACTACTGTTTTAGAACTTTTTCCGAGGCTTTGTACGTATTCAAATATAAAAGCCTCCGGTATCAACACTTCAATCTGTTGACCAATGAGCTCGCTTTTTGTATAATTAAAAAGCACTTCTGTTTGATGGTTTGCCAGTATCACTTCGCCTTTTTCATTTACAATTATCATTACATCCGGCGCTGATTCCAGTAAAGCACTAAACATAGCTTCCGACTTTTTTCTTTCTGTATTGCTGGCTAGTTGGGTTTCTTTTTTAAAAAGTATAATTAGCAAGCCAAGTAGTAAAACTATAATTGCTGAAAATGTAGCCAGCTCAATTTTAGCTTCAATACTACTGGTATTTTTTCTTGTTGTTAAAAGCCCTGCTTCACGTCCCTGAATTTGGTCAACAAAGTTTCGCATAGCGTCTAAATAATGTCCGCCCTTGCGTTGTATTACAGTTTCTAATGCAGCTTTTGGCCCATCGTTTATTTTTACAGCAATAGCACTATCCGCAACTGATATTCTTGCCAATACCTGCTTACGCATATTGGTTAATGTAGCTTGTTGAACGGCATTATCTGCAGTAAGTTGTAAAATAGTATTAAATGCAATAGGTAACTCTATTTTAGCTTCTTTAAAATGCTGATAAAAATAGGGCGTACCAGTTAAAAGGTATGCACGTAAACTGGTTTCTGCATCCGTTAAAACAGCAAATAATTTTTCTGACCTAAATAATACTTCTTGTGTATGTGCCACCCAAAAAGCGGCATCTTTATTTGCTTTTGCCTGCCTGGCGAAAACAAATACTATAACTATAAAAATAACCAGCGGTAAAATTACCCATGGTTTAAAAAATTTACTATTTTTTTGTTTTAAGTGCATTATCAATACTTAAACTAATTAGTTAATATTGGTTTTTAAAAATTGACAAAATCCACTTATAAAAATAGCCGGCTAACGAGTAGATTGCTTTTAATGCAAGGAATGAGATTACAAAAAATCGATAGTATGTGTTGCACCTTTTTATTGCAAGGCTATCCATTATTTGCAAGCTACAATTCAGGTGATAAATGGTATGTAGAATTATGACGAAACTGATGTAGCTTTTTTTCTACAAAAATCTAACCAAATAATTAATGGCATATAAATGTATGGGTATTATTAATTGGCATGAAATTGATTGCAATAAGTGTAAATCACCATTATGGATAACTCGCAAGATGAAAGTTTAGACCCAAATAAATTACCCCAAAACGAAGTGTTTATCAAAAAAGATGTGTTTCAACAAAAACAGCCTGCAGATTCAGGAAAGCCAATGACAGCCGAAACAGATAAAAAAAATAATGAAGGTGTTACAGGTAATAATTTAAAAGAAGAAGAAAAATCCAGCAAAGAAGAAGGCTTAAACCAGGAACGGTCTGCTGGCGATGCTGGTGCTTTTGAAGGTTTTGAAAACCAGCAAAAAGCGGATTGAAACCTGCCTGCAAATGTTATTTCATTACAATTATTGCAAAAAACCTTGGTAGATGTATAGCTTTATTGTGAACATTAAAATGTAACTATCAGCTTCTTGCACTTTGGATGGTAAAAGCTATTTCCTTTAACAATTCTACGCTTACATTAGTATTTTTATCGATTGCGGCAATATCTGTAACTGCCCTATAGGCACCTTCTTCATCGGGTTCAAAATAAATTTGTTCTCCGTATACATCTACTAAAATTTTATGTACATAGCCAGATGGTACAAGCCTTGCGCTAAAAGAGTGTTCAGATCCATTTAAGTTAACTGGTATTTCAAACGAGTCATCCATCGTATTTAATATTGTTGGGTATATTTTTTAAATATAATTTATTGCCGCAGTTGTTTTCTTTTCATCCATTCAAACAAGCCTGCAAAAGCCATTATTAATAAGACTACGTACGAAAAACTGGTAAAAACATAATGCTTAACAAAGTATAATGGGATAGAAGCAAAATTGGTAGCAATCCACCAATACCAGCTTTCTATTTTTTTCTTTGTCATTAGCCACATGCCCGTAAAAGCGGTAGCGCTTGCAAACGCATCTGCCCAAGGTATGGCGCCGGGTGCAAAATCTCTTTTTAAATAATTTAGCGCATAAAAAATAGCCACATAAAAAACCGAAAAAAAAGTAAGGTGCTGCACCCATTCTTTTTTAGAAGCATTAGTTATATGTATTACGTGATTATGTTGCTGGTCTTTTTTAGCCCATAAAAACCAACCGTAAATACTCATGACAGTATAATAAATATTTACAGTGGCCTCACCCAATAAACTACCTTTAAAACTTAAATAAATAAAAATAATAGTGCTTATCAAACCTACGGGATAAACAAGTATATTTTCTTTTCGGCTAAACCAAACGCTGGCAATACCCGTAATTACAGCTACATATTCGTACCAGGTGGTATTTGTCAGGTCGATAATAAACTGCTGGTAAATTTCTGTAATTGTCATCCTTGTTGTTAAGTTGATCAATTTATAACATTATCTTGAAACCGAAAGGCATCACGTAAAATAACCCCATGGCAAAGAAAATAAGTTTACTAATAATGGCAACGTTTTATGTAATAGCGGGCATCAATCATTTTGTACACCCGTTATCATACTACGCCCTTATCCCTCCGTACTTTCCCTTTCCGGACGTAATAAATATTGTAGCCGGGCTTGGAGAAATAGTTTTTGGCTGCCTGTTGTTTTTACCTGCCACAAGAAAAATTGGCGCAATGGGTATTGTGGTTTTACTGATACTATTTATACCTGCCCATGTTTACATGATTCAAAAAGATGGCTGTATGAGCATTAATTTATGTGTGCCTGTATGGATAGCATGGGTAAGGCTTTTTCCATTGCAGTTTATATTAATAGCATGGGCAAGATGGTATGCTAAATAAAAAAGCACCCAATCAAAAGGTGCTTTAAAGTATTGTATATTATTTTTTGTATGCCGGTTTTGTATTTTACCTCTTTAGCAGATAAGGGGCTCTTATTCAGCTTCTGCCACTACTTCCCTAACTTCTGGTATCATCCTTTTCATCATGCCTTCAATGCCTGCTTTCAAAGTAATCATGCTGCTTGGGCAACCACTGCAACTGCCTTGTAGCATCAGGTTTACTTTTCCATCTTCGTAACTTTTAAACTGTATGGCGCCACCATCCATTTCAACGGCTGGCTTTACATAGTTTTCCAATAATTCTTTAATGCGCTTTACCACATCATCATCATCTGCGCTTACTTCATTGCTGCTTTCGCTTTTCATATTAGCAACGGCTTCGTCATTTACAACAGCCTTGCCTTCTTCCAGATAATCTTTTAAAAATAATTTAATGGCAGGTATAACATCTTGCCAATCTTCTGTATCAAAAGTTTTTGTAAGGGTTACAAAATTGCTGGCTATAAAAACAGATTTAATAAAAGGGAATGTAAAAAGTTCTTGCGCTAAGGGCGATGGGGCAGCGGTAGTCTCGTCTTGAAAATCGATACTTTTGCCTGGGTATAATAATTTATTAGCAACAAATTTCATTGTCTCCGGGTTTGGAGTCATTTCTGTGTAAATGCTTATAACGGGATTGCCTGTCTTTATCATAAAAAAACGTATTTAAATAATTCGATACAAAGGTAACAATATTGTACAATAAAGGCTTGTTTGTATAGATAGTAACCTGTTAAGGGTGTAATAATTTCCAAAATCGAAAGTGAGTATTTAATATAAAGTATTTAGTATAAAGACAGATACAACGCTAATTCGGTTTTAGTTTAAATAGAAACACTTTACTAGGAAGTGCATTATTTTAATACTGAATACTAACGTACTCCATACTTTACTCCAGTATCCTCAACTTAGCGTAATTCAACATTATCTTCTTTTCTCCATTTAATTCAAATTGCACCGTTGCTATTGGGTTGTGTGCTGCGCCTTCCATTTTTGTAACATCGCCAAACCCAAACTTTTGATGTTCTACTTTTTGCCCTGGCTTTAAATTACTGGTATCGCTTGCTGCAAAATCTGCTGTGGGCGTATGTTCTTTATTTTGCGGCCTTGTAGGTATTAGGTAAGCGGGCTTACTTTTTTCTTCTTTTTTAAAAGGATTTTCATGGCTTTTGTAACTGCCACTGTTGGCACCCATCTTATCGAAAGAGCTTCCGCCCCAATTATTGTTATGTCCGCCCTGGTTGCGTATGCCACCGCCAGCAAAGCTTTTATCTATAAAATCGCCGGGCATTTCATCAATAAAACGGCTTGGCTCATTTTGCTGCAGCTGCCCAAAACGGTAGCGGGCGTTTGCGTAGGTAAGCCATAGCTTTTTCTTTGCCCTTGTAACAGCTACGTAAAACAGCCTGCGCTCTTCTTCCAGCTCTTCCCTGGTATTAATACTCATAGCGTTGGGGAAAAGGGTTTCTTCTAAACCACCAACAAAAACACAACTAAACTCCAGCCCTTTTGCGGCATGTATTGTCATCAGCTTTACGCTATCCGCATCCTCCTTATCATTATCCGTATCGGTCAGCAACGTAATTTGCTGCAGGTAGCTTCCCAAGCTTTTATCGCCAACTTCGCCATCTTCTTCGTTCATAGGCGTTTCGGTAAACTCCTTTATTGAGTTTAGCAATTCCTGCGTATTCTCATACCTTGCTAAGCCTTCGGTAGTTTTATCATTAAATAATTCTTTAACAATGCCGGTACTTTTGCCTACAATAATTGCAAGGTCGTACGCATTTTTTTTAAGCAGTTCGCTCTGGAACATCTTTATCATCAGCACAAAATTGTTAATGGCTTCCAGCGTGCCTGCTTTATAGCCAAAAGAAGCTGCGCTGGCCAACACTTCCCAAAGCGTAATACTATTTTCGTTGGCAGATAAAACTGCTCTGTCCATACTAGTTTTACCAATGCCACGGGTGGGGTAATTCACTATTCGTTTTAACGCTTCTTCATCCTGCGGATTTACGACCAGCCGTAAATAGGCAATAAAATCCTTTACTTCTTTACGCTGGTAAAAAGATAATCCACCATAAATTTTATACGTAATGTTCATGCGCCGCAGGCTTTCTTCATAAGCACGGCTTTGCGCATTGGTACGATACAAAATGGCGAATTCCTTGTTAAAATAATGGTTGCGCAATTTCTCTTCCTGAATGGTATCGGCTACATATTTTCCTTCTTCGTTATCGGTTGCTGTGCGTACCAGCTTTATTTTTTCGCCAGGGCTGTTATCGGTCCAAAGTTTTTTGGGTATCTGGTTTTTATTGTTGCCTATAATTTCGTTGGCAACGCTTAATATGCTTTTTGTGCTACGGTAATTCTGCTCCAGCTTTACCACTTTTACATCATCGTAATCTCTTTCAAACTGCAGTATATTTTCAATAGTTGCGCCGCGAAAACTATAGATACTTTGCGCATCATCGCCCACTACGCAAATGTTTTCGTGCATAGCCCCGAGTAATTTCATTATTTCATACTGGGAGGTGTTGGTATCCTGGTATTCATCTACCATGATGTATTTAAACTTTCGCTGGTACTTGCTCAATGCATCGGGATGGTTTTTTAATAACAAGTACATCTTAAACAACAGGTCATCAAAATCCATCGCTCCATTCTTAAAGCAACGGTTGGCATAGGCAGCATAAATTTGGCCTATCATCGGGCGGTTGGCCCTGGCATCTTCTTGCTGTATGGTGCTGTCATTTATATATTCGGCAGGGCCAATCAGGCTATTTTTCGCACTGCTAATCCTATTGTAAACCGTATTGGGCTTGTAATAGGCAGGGTCAAGCTCCAATTCTCCAATAACAGTTTTTAGTACACTTTTAGCATCATCGGTATCGTAAATGGTAAAGTTATTAGGGTAACCGAGCTTATTGGCTTCAGTACGTAATATCCTTGCAAAAACACTGTGGAAAGTGCCGATATATAAATTACGGGCTTCGGAATTGCCGAGCACTTTTTCTACCCTTTCCTTCATTTCCTTGGCGGCCTTATTGGTAAATGTAAGTGCTAAAATATTAAAAGCATCTATGCCATGTGCACCCATTAAGTGAGCAATCCTGGTAGTCAACACTTTTGTTTTGCCGCTGCCGGCGCCGGCTATAATAATAATGGGGCCGTCTTTATGTAGCACAGCTTCCCTTTGTGGCTCATTCAATTCGTCTAAATAATTGCGCATCCAGCAAAGTTACGGATAGTGTTTTTGAGCTACCCCACTGTGAGGAAATATTTATATTTCTTTCTGAAAAGTGCAAATAAGAAATTTCAACACCTGCTTAAAATGTTACTACTTTAAAATGTACGAACAATATAACTTAACTTCCGTATAAGGGATTTAACTAAATAATTGTAGATATGGCCGAATAAATTTACATAGGAGTCCGTAAAACTATAAATGTATGTGTGCAGTATAATTTTACTATTTAACCCTAGCCGTAATAAAGATGAGTAAAGCAATCATATTGCGCTATTTACTAAGCTTAATACTGTGAATCTTTCAATAAATTCGAAAAACTAACACTTTGTGGTATTGTTCACACCAATAAAAAGTTGTCACTTTGAAGCATGTTGGCATGAGTTTGAATATTTTGTTACCCTGAGAATAATTTTTACCCGTTTTCCATCCGACACATTACCTATTTGGGGGATTTATTATAAAATTTTCTCATGCCGAATAATGTCCCCTGTCCTGAGTATTTAGGACGGGGGCTTTTTTTATTAATAAACAATAAGCCCCTTTTTAACGGACATAAAATAAACTAATTATTTTACTAAAATAATACTAAATATATTAGTGTTGATAAAAGAATACTATTATATTTGCAGTCATATTTAATTTTACACGCAAAACAAGATACATCACAAAAAAACCAAGCAAATGAGCAGCAGTAACACGAACGCAGAAAAATTAAAGGCACTTAAATTAACAATGGACAAAATCGATAAGGATTTTGGCAAAGGATCAGTAATGATAATGGGCGATAAGCCTCATGTACAACAGGAAGTTATTTCGACAGGGTCGTTAGGGTTAGATGTGGCGCTAGGTATTGGCGGTTTGCCAAAAGGAAGGGTAATAGAAATTTATGGACCGGAAAGTAGTGGTAAAACAACCATTGCAACGCATGTTATTGCAGAATCTCAGAAAAAAGGTGGCATGTGCGCATTTATAGATGCAGAACATGCTTTTGATAGTGCTTATGCACAAAAATTAGGTGTAGATATTGATAACCTGCTTATATCTCAACCAGATTATGGCGAACAGGCGCTTGAAATTGCTGACCGTTTAATATTATCTGGCGCAGTAGATGTTGTAGTAATAGATTCAGTAGCTGCTCTGGTACCAAAAAGTGAATTAGAAGGCGAAATGGGCGATAGCAAAATGGGCTTGCATGCAAGGCTGATGAGCCAGGCATTGCGCAAACTGACTGCTACTATTTCCAAAACTAATTGTTGCTGCATATTTATTAACCAGCTAAGGGAAAAAATAGGTGTTATGTTTGGCAATCCAGAAGTTACTACTGGCGGTAATGCTTTAAAATTTTATGCATCTGTAAGGCTGGATATACGCAGGATGGCACAAATAAAAGATGGTGATGAAGCAGTAGGCAACAGGGTAAAAGTAAAAGTTGTTAAAAACAAAGTTGCCCCACCATTCAGGACGGCAGAGTTTGATATTATTTTTGGCGAAGGTATTTCTAAGACGGGTGAAATAATAGATATGGGCGTAGAAATGGGCATAGTCCAAAAAAGTGGCAGCTGGTTTAGCTACGATACTAATAAACTAGGCCAGGGAAGGGATTCAGTAAAACAATTGCTAAACGATAACCCGGAAATGGCAAAAGAAATTGAAGCTAAGATAAGGGCTAAGATTGCGGAAATGCAAGCCACTTAATAACGAGGTTTTTCTGGGTTAGTAATATATAAGGCCATTTCGAAAGGAATGGCTTTTTTGTTGCGTATGATTTTGCCGGAAAGCCGTTTAGGCGGTAAGGAATACAGATAAGTTGTACAGCAAAAATAAAATACTAATGGTGATAATATGAAACAATTTATTTTTAAAAGTAATATCAAGTAGGCACAAAGCTATCTATATGTAAAGTTGAATTAAAAAGTATGGCGAATTTTTTTATGATTAATAAACTGGTTCTAATAACCCATCAAGTAGAAATCATGGATATTCCACCTAAATGTTTATCCCACCCCAATAATATCTCCCGCCTCATTTTTATTATTACTACCAACCACACTACCAGTACCGCTGCCATGTAAACTATAACTAACAACATCCAACGGCCCGTTTTGTATATAACGAATAACTTCTCTAACGGTCAACTCATCTATACAAAAAATTACTTTATGTATACGATGACGTTTTATAATTCCTTGTAATTGCTCACAACTACCTAGTGAAATGTCAGATACATTTTCATCATCCCCCACCCGTCCAATAACTTGCATTACTGAACCAGCTTTTATCAGTAGGCAAACTACTGCTTCATACTCATTTTTGCCCGCAACAATAACAGTTGACAAATAATTATCTCCTGAGCCTATATCGCTTTTACTACTTGAAAATAACTTTTTAAAAAATGCACTTGCCGCTTTTAACGCAATAGCGATATGTATAAAAAAACTATAAAAACCCGCTTCAAGGCTACCGTAATGTTTCTTTACAAACAAATCCATGGCACCATAAAATAGGTAAATATATTTTAAGCTCTCTTTTTTTGTACTTTCTCCTTTAAAATGAATAATGGTACTTTGCGAAAAATAACAATTGTTATAGCCTGCTTTTTGTATGCGGTAGCTAAGGTCTATATCTTCGCCATACATAAAAAAATCTTCATCAAAACCACCTAAGCCATCTGCAATATCCTTTTTAACTATCATAAATGCACCCGATAATACATCTACAAAATGATTAGCATTTTCGGAT
>JANXVN010000048.1 GCA_025351645.1 Ferruginibacter sp. | reverse complement strand
TTAAGGTAAAACGAAAAATATCAGGCCAGTTTAAAACTCTTGAAAGCGCAAACGTATTCGCCATCCTTCAATCAGTTATTGATACCACAATCAAAAATGGAAACAACGTTTTGAATGCATTACATCTTATCGCTACTTTTGATACTGAATAGTTACCGTCTTTCGTATTATTGAATAATTTAGTAGAGCGTATTTGCAGGATAGAAAATTTTGGGTTCCAATAAAAAGTATAAACATTTCCATAACATTATATTATTGTAACATGCGTAATGTGTTGTATTGGGGAAAAAACTTTTTTGTGCTATCCAATCGTTAACAAAAATATAAAACAAGCATATTTAAAGCATTTATTTTTACAAAGTAGCATTCACCCTATAAAATTCCTATTTTTATATTTAATTAATATTATCTACAATATTTTTGAATTATGACAGCCCTGCGCATAAAAATTATTTTTCTCATTTTGTTTGCTATAGCGGTAAACAATATTTTGCTTGCGCAAACGAGTTTTATCAGTATGCCAAAACTCACAGGTAAATTGTACGATGGTTTAAATAAAGTAGAAGATAGCCTTAAAAAACAATTTGAAGCTAAGAAAATACAATGGCCGCCAAATGAATTATACATCCGCAGTTTTAAATATGACCGCCTGTTGGAAGTTTGGGTAAAAAGCGAAGACAAAGAAACCTTCAAATTATTTAAAACTTATAAAATATGCATGCAAAGCGGTTCGATGGGCCCAAAGCGTTCTGAAGGCGATTATCAGGTACCCGAAGGGTTTTATTATATTAATGAGTTTAATCAAAATAGTAATTATCATTTGGCCCTGGGGCTAAATTATCCAAATACTTCCGATAAAATTTTAAGCGATTCTTTTCACCCGGGCAATAGCATTTACATCCACGGCAATTGTGTTTCTACAGGCTGTATAGCCATTAGCGACGCACCCATTGAAGAATTATATATCTTAGCTACATATGCTAAGGAAAACGGGCAGGACTTTATTCCTGTGCATGTTTTTCCTGTAAAATACAGCGTTAAAAAATCTTTTGAATATTTAGCTCAGGCAACTAAAGAAAACCAGTTGCTGCAAAAATTTGCCATCAATTTAAAAGAGGCTTACGATTATTTTGAAGATAAAAAGAAGTTGCCCGTAATATTGGTAAATAAAAAAGGCGAGTATATAATTAATTAAGTTTTAATAAACTTGATAATCACCAAATCTTTTTACTAATCCCCCAATTTATTCTTCATTAAAACTTGAATAGTGCCCTGGGTACGCTGGCTAAGCAATTCAATTTTACCTGCGGTCAATTCGTTAACAATGGTTTCATTGTAGTGGCGCACCGTTAATAAAACCACCTCTTTTTCTACCTGCACATCAAAAAGCTCACTGGCTGCCAGGGCAAGCTTTTCTATTTTTTCTGGCTTGTCATCCAAACAATAATATAAGCTGATAGCGCCATTCTGCGAAAGGTTGGGCCTTATTTTTATATCAACGCATAACTGGTGCAGCATATCTACCAGCTCATCTTCCACAAAAGAAAAATCTTTAGAACTAAACTGCATCAGTACCTGATTGTTTTTTAAAACAATAATGGGCGGCAGGTTATGCACGGGGTGGCTGCTGATAATAGTGCCTGTAAGCGCGGGTTTAAGAAAACATCGAACATGCAGCGGGATGCTTTTATTTTGCAGCGGCTTAATGGTTTTGGGGTGTATTACTTGGGCGCCATAGTAGGCCATCTCTATAACTTCCTTGTAACTAAGCTCGCCGATAAACTGAGCATGCGGAAATAATTTAGGGTCGGCATTCATTACGCCTTCCACATCTTTCCATATTGTCTGGCTTTCAGCATCGAGCATATTGGCAAAAATAGCTGCGGTATAATCGCTGCCTTCCCGGCCTAAAGTCGTGCTTTCATTTTCATCGGTGGCACCAATAAAACCCTGCGTTATAATAATATTTGTGGTGGCAAAAATGGGTACAATATCATCCTGCATCTTTTGCAAAGTAAAATTCCAATCAATAACTGCATCCCTAAAATTATCGTCGGTACGTATAATATCCCGCACATCTATCCAGGTGTTTTTAATTGCAATACTGTTTAAATAATCGCTTATAATGGCAGTGCTTAGTAACTCTCCACAACACACAATCTGGTCGTAATAATAATCGTATCCTCTAACTGGGTTATCGTGCAGCAGCCATTCCACTTCTGTAAACAAATCGCCTAAAATGTTGCCTGCGGCTGGATTTAAAGCTTTTAGCAACGTTAAATGCTCTTCTTTTATTTCTTGGAATAATTGTAAGGCTTCGTTTTTGTTGCCAGAAAAAAAAGCCTCCACTACCTTTTCTAGTGCGTTGGTAGTTTTGCCCATGGCAGATATGATGACCAACAATTTTTCACCTGTAAACGATTGGATAATGTCTGCGGCGTTAGCTATCCTTTCTATGCTGTTGATACTGGCACCGCCAAATTTAAAAACCTTCATCTGCTGCTGCTATTAAGTTAAAAGAGATGAAATTATCTCCAAAAATTGATTACAAAAGTCGTAATTCTAATTCAATTAATGTGGTAAGAATTTAAAACAAGTTTATGCATATAAAGCGGATATAAATATAAAATGCCTTTTTTATAACTTCCTTATACCATTATCCGGCATGCAGATTGGTTACGCAGCAATACAAAAACAAGTATAATTATGTGCATGTGGCTATAAATGGTTTTCTGCAAGCCAAAATGCTTAATTTGCAAAATAATTAGTAATCGATATAGCAATGCAAAAAACCATCATTTCTGTTAAAAACCTGCAAAAACACTATGGCAGTTTTGAGGCCGTAAAAGGAATTTCTTTTGATGTGTACGAAGGAGAAATTTTTGGGCTACTAGGCCCGAACGGCGCAGGGAAATCTACCACGCTGGAAATTATTGAAACGCTCCGTATTAAAACCAGCGGCGAAGTAATTGTTGATGGTATGGACCTGGATAAAGAACCCGATAATATTAAAAAGATAATTGGCGTTCAATTGCAATCATCCGGCTTTTACCCGGGGCTTACTTAAATTGAACTGATTGCCTTATTTGCAGGCTTGTACAACCGCCAGGCAAACCCAATGGAATTGCTGATGCTGGTAAATTTAGAAGATAAAGCAAAAAATAAATATAAGGAATTAAGCGGTGGGCAAAAGCAGCGGTTCAGCATTGCCACCACTTTAATAAACCAGCCAAAAATTGTTTTTTTAGATGAACCAACAACAGGGCTGGACCCTCAGGCACGCCGGAACTTGTGGGAGTTGATAAAAGACATCCGTTCAAAAGGCACCACCGTTATTATTACCACGCATTATATGGATGAGGCCGAACAATTGTGCGACCGTATCGCCATTTTGGATGAAGGCAAGATTATAGCTTTGGCTTCGCCAGATAAAATGATAGACGACCTGGTAGCCACTGGTTTTGAAAGGCCCAAGCAAGTAAAAGCGGCCAACCTGGAAGATGTATTCATCAACTTAACCGGCAAAGAAATAAGAGAAGAATAATTTAATTTAACCAGCAACCTTAATTTAAACATCAACACAAACAAAAACAAAACAATGAAGCAAATTTTTTTAAGCGCATGTGCATTAACGCTCATGGGCATTACCGTAACTGCGCAAATAAAAACAAAGCCTAAGCTTACTGTGGTAAACCCAACGGCAACATTTAAGCCTGCTATCAGCCCTTTTAAGAATTCAACCGATTCTTTCAGTTATGCATTGGGCATGAATGTAGCCAACAATTTAAAGCAACAAGGCATTGAGCAAATTACTTATGCAGCCATGCAAAAAGCAATGGAAGATGTATTTAAAAAACGGCCCGTTGCTTTAACCGAACAACAAGCCAACCTTTGCATACAGGCAAAATTACAGTCGAATGCATCTAAAAAAAGTGCTGGAGAAAAATCAAAATCAGCCGCCTTTTTAGAAGCCAACAAAAAGCGTGCAGGCGTAATAACACTTGCTGATGGCTTGCAATATGAAGTAATTAAAAAGGGAGATGCAACAGGAGCTATGCCAAAAGCGGTAGATACTGTAGTAGCCAATTATGCAGGCACTTTAATTGATGGAAAAGAATTTGATAATTCTTATAAAAGAGGCGAGCCTTTAACCATACCAGTAAGTGGCGTAATAAAAGGCTGGACAGAAATTTTGCAATTGATGCACCCTGGCGATAAATTTAAAGTATACATTCCAAGTGAACTAGGTTATGGCGAAAGGGGTGCAGGGGCTGACATTCCCCCGGGAGCGGCCCTAATATTCGATATGGAGTTATTAAGCATTAAGCCTGCAGGGGTAGTAGCTGTACTGCCACAACCAGTAGTACCAGTTACAGGCGATACAACAAAACCTAAACAATAGTAAGCATGGAAGACTTGCGCTACCCAATCGGTAAATTTGAGCCGCAGCCTTTTACCGATATACAATTGGAGGAGTGGATACTTGACATTAAGTACCTGCCTAACCTTTTAGAAAATGCC
>JANXVN010000203.1 GCA_025351645.1 Ferruginibacter sp. | reverse complement strand
CCTACAATACAACAGTTAGTTAGAAAAGGAAGAGAAATAATAAAAGCCAAGAGTAAATCAAGGGCTTTGGATGCATGCCCTCAGCGCCGTGGCGTTTGTACAAGGGTATACACTACCACACCTAAAAAACCAAACTCTGCGCTACGTAAAGTAGCTAAGGTTCGTTTAACCAATAAAATTGAAGTTATTGCCTATATTCCAGGTGAAGGACACAATTTACAGGAACATAGTATCGTATTAATCCGCGGCGGAAGAGTTAAAGATTTGCCAGGTGTACGTTACCATATTGTTCGTGGCAGTTTAGATACTGCAGGTGTAAAAGACCGTAAACAAAGCCGTAGTAAATATGGTACTAAAAAAGAAAAAGCTAAAAAATAACCCGTATCCCCTAAAGAGGTAATGGAAAAATAAAAAAATAACAATGCGTAAGACACAACCGAAAAAAATACCTTTAGCACCTGATCCTAAGTTTAACGATAGATTAGTTACACGTTTTGTAAATAATTTAATGTGGGCTGGTAAAAAAAGTGGCGCTTATATTATATTTTATGATGCTTTAGATAAAGTATCTAAAATAACAGGCGACAACGGTTATGAAATCTGGAAAAAAGCTTTAACTAACATCACTCCAGGTGTTGAAGTAAGGAGCCGCCGTATTGGTGGTGCTACTTTTCAAATTCCTGCGGAAGTTCGTGCTGATAGAAAAGTTTCTTTAAGCATCAAATGGATGGTAAAATACAGCCGTGACCGTAATGGTCGTAGTATGGCTGATAAATTAGCAAATGAAATAGTCGCTGCAAGTAAGGGTGAAGGAGCTTCTTATAAAAAGAAAGAAGATACTCACCGTATGGCTGAAGCTAACAAAGCTTTTGCTCACTTTAGGATTTAATTTTAAAACAACCAACCTATTTATACAAGCTGCTCTGCAAAGAGTAGCTTTTTTTATGGCTTTTTATAAACTGAATAAATTGTGATAATCATCCAATTTTCAATTTACTGCCTATAACTTGTAAAGAAATTGGTGCGTCCGGGCAGGCTATCTGCGACATTTTTTTTTGGCAATCCGACAAAAAAAGTATTTCCGCTGCTATCCCCGTCCGACCCGATTCATCAGGGCGGGCCTGGCGCTTCACTTCCGGTGATTTTATTTTCTTTAACCCACATTTCAGCTTCAACACACAAATATTAAGACTGTCCTTGAAAACTGTCAAAATAGTCGCTTTTACTAATCATTAAATTTGTAGCTACTTGATAAATAATACGAATCATTTAAAAATTAGAATTAGGTGTTGCATGCGCAAAGTGCCGTTATTATTAGATTTAGCTGCCTTCTGATTACTTTTTTTTCTTGATTAAAAAAAGTAAAAAAAAATCAAGTCCGTCCGAACTCCAATACTTTGTTAACTAGTCCGGACTCAGACAATGTTGATTTCTTACCGGTCAGCATTTAATTTTTCTAGCACTTTTAATGCCGTCACCTGCTTATTTTGCGCATTTAATACCTAAGTCTATAAAAAAATTATTGTCGGTTAAATCGGTCCTGGCTTTTATTGGCTAAAGTACCAATAGCTTTGACCATGTTCTTAAATGTTATTTTCAAGGCGATAAAAAACAACTGGTGAGCTAAAAATATACTATGGCTTATGTGAAAGCTATCGCATCAACTATACCTTCGGCCTTCAAACCATCCAACACCTGGGCACCCTGGAAGAGTTGCCTGAGACAGAACTAAGAAAGAACTTGCCTTGTGTATTGGTTAAGTGGTAAAGCAGAGTTATGCCGTAAAGCAAAGCATATATTCCTGCCAAGGGGGCTCCTTGCTAAAAAAAATTGAGGTCATCAAATAAAAGCAGCGACTCGATATATCTGCGGGAAAAGACTTTCAGCGTGTTAATATTACAGCATCTAAAACAAGGACCTAATAAAACCGGTACCGAGTTGCTTTGTAACCAGGCACTTGGCCAATACCGGCTTTTTAGCCAATAACGAATGGGCATCCGATAATATCCAAATAGCTTTTACCCTCACCATCAGCTGCGCTGCCTACCCTACAAGCGAGTTGCCTACCAGCCAATAGATCAAACAAAATTCAGCGGTTTGCGAACTTATCGGTTATCCGGTTGAAAGATAACTAAAAAGGCAGCTCAATTATAAGCCTGTAAATACAACCATAGGAAAGATAATAAAACGGGATTTTGAACAATGCATAAAAAATGCATTAAATGAAATACAAATATAGGCAATGTGTCATTTATACACATCAAAAAAACAATAAACTTTTTTGATAAATTGATATAACACAAAAGTGAAGTAGAAGGAGCTCAACGATTGTTTAAAAGGATAAAAAACTAATTGATAAAGTAAAAATATAAAATGTTTATTAAAGGTACCGTACAGGGTTTCTCCTAGCGTTAAGGATGTACCTTTTAATGTTCATCCAAAAGGCAATAAATAAATAGAATATAACAGGCGACCCCATTGTTAGGAAAGAAATATAAATAAAATTTTTACGGATAGTTGAAGTTGCTATGCCCATTTTTTCGCCAATGGCACTACAAACGCCAAAAACTTGCCATTCGATAAAATGCTTTAAACGTTTCATAATGCTAATTTAAAAATAAAATTCAACAATGCGGTTAATTTGATACTAATGCTTACTTCAATTTTTGTAATTTCGCAGCCTATCTGGTTAATTAGCTAGCAAATACCACTCCATTTGTATATAATTGTGCCAGAATATTCTACATATAAAACTTATAAGCATGGCCTTCGACATTGAAATGATTAAAAAAGTTTACGCAAACTACGGCAGCCGTATCAATGCTGCACGTACGGCGGTTGGCAAACCATTAACCCTTACAGAAAAAATATTGTATGCCCATCTTTGGCAGGGAGATGCCACCACAGCTTACGAAAGGGGGAAAAGTTATGTGGATTTTGCGCCCGACCGCGTAGCAATGCAGGATGCAACCGCACAAATGGCCTTACTACAGTTTATGCAAAGCGGGCGTACAAAAGTGGCAGTGCCATCAACAGTACATTGCGATCATTTAATAGAAGCTAAAGTTAACAGCAATATAGATTTAGACAGGGCAGTACATGAAAGCAGTGAAGTGTATGATTTTTTAGCTTCTGTAAGCAATAAATATGGTATTGGGTTTTGGAAACCAGGCGCTGGTATTATCCATCAGGTAGTGCTGGAAAACTATGCATTTCCTGGCGGGATGATGATTGGCACTGATAGCCATACTGTAAATGCCGGTGGCTTAGGCATGATAGCCATTGGAGTTGGTGGTGCGGATGCCTGTGATGTGATGGCTGGCCTTGCATGGGAGTTAAAAATGCCTAAACTAATTGGCATAAAGCTTACCGGTAAACTAAATGGCTGGACGGCACCTAAAGATGTTATTTTAAAAGTTGCAGGTATTTTAACCGTAAAAGGCGGTACCGGCGCTGTGGTGGAATATTTTGGTGAAGGAGCTACCAGCATGAGCTGTACAGGTAAAGGAACCATTTGTAATATGGGTGCCGAAGTTGGGGCTACGACCTCTTTATTTGGTTACGATGCCAGCATGAGCCGTTATTTAGGTGCTACTGGCAGGGCTGAAATTGCCACTGCCGCAGATGCGATCGCTGCGCATTTAACTGGCGATGATGAAGTGTACGCCAACCCTGAATTATATTTTGACCAGGTAATAGAACTTGACCTCAATACATTGGAGCCGCATTTAAACGGGCCTTTTACGCCAGATTTAGCAACGCCTATTTCCAAAATGAAAGAAGCCGCTGAAGCAAATGGCTGGCCTACAAAAATTGAAGTTGGCTTAATTGGAAGCTGCACCAACAGTAGTTACGAAGATATTAGCCGTGCAGTTAGCTTAGCTCAGCAGGTTAGCGACAAAGGCTTAAAATTACGTTCTGAGTTTACCATAACCCCCGGTAGCGAACAGGTACGTTTCACTATTGAAAGAGATGGGTTTTTAAGTGTTTTTGATAAGATAGGCGCAACTGTTTTTGCTAATGCCTGCGGCCCGTGCATAGGTATGTGGGCAAGGGTAGGGGCAGAAAAAG
>JANXVN010000202.1 GCA_025351645.1 Ferruginibacter sp. | reverse complement strand
CTTTAAAAGGAGCTGGGCATCCGTACACGGACAGAAATAAAGACTACTTGGACGCTTTAAAACGCGATTTGCAATAAGCGTTGCAGCTAACAGGTGTGTCATAAATTTGTAGCTTGACGTTAAGCATTCAGTTTAAAATCGCTATTTTACTATGTGGTTAAATGAATCTGCCGTTTTTTAAATACCATAACTTCATAAACATTTTAACGTTTGCGTAATTTGCTAACCGGTTAAATTCAGTTTGGGGCTAACAGTTTTCATATAGATAAATCAGGTTGGCTTAGGACAGTTTTTTTTATTATATCTTTAAAAAAAGCTAAGTTTGATATCTCCTTAATTTTATGTGAAAAATTAAAATAAGTCATGAATGTAGTAAGGCGGAATAATATTGCTATAAAAGGGACAAGTTCGCAAGTAATGATGTTCGCACATGGGTTTGGGTGTGACCAAAACATGTGGAGATATGTGGCTCCTGCATTTGAGGATAACTATAAAACTGTATTGTTCGATCAGGTGGGTGCTGGAGGCTCTGATCTTTCTGCATTTATTCCTCAGAAGTATGAAAAATTAGAAGGATATGCAGACGATATCATAGAAATAGCAACAATGCTTCAACTGTCGGAAATAATATTTGTAGGACACTCCGTAAGTGCATTGATAGGAATAATTGCTTCCCAAAAGGCTCCAGCACTGTTTAAATCACTTGTTCTGGTAGCACCTTCACCATCTTATATAAATGAAGGTAATTATATTGGAGGGTTTACCAAACCGCAGATCGAAGAATTACTAGAGACTATGGATAATAATCATCTTGGCTGGTCTGCTGCAATGGCACCGGTAATTATGGGTAATCAAGATAGAAAAGAATTGGCTGAAGAACTGACCAATAGTTTTTGCAGAATGGATCCTACAATTGCAAAACATTTTGCACGCACTACTTTCCTTTCTGATAAAAGGGAATTGCTTTCGTATGTAAATACACCTTCACTTATTTTGCAATGTTCAGATGATGTAATCGCCCCGCAGGCAGTAGGGAAGTACATGCACCAACAAATAAAAGGCAGTAAATTGATATTGATGAAAGCTATAGGCCATTGCCCTAACCTTAGCGCTCCGGAAGAAACAATTAATGCAATAACTCAATTTTTGTCATGATGGAGCCGCAAATGACCACAGGCTTAAATCATTTACAGGAAAGTTTTGAAGACTTTTTTGAACAGTCATTGTGCGGCTTTCTAATAGCAGACACCCAAGGATTTATTGTAAGGGCAAATACAAAAATTGTAGCTTGGGTAGGTTGCGGAATGGGGGAATTAGAGGGCAAACGATTTTCAGATTTACTAACGATAGGGGGGAAAATATACTATGAAACACATTTATGGCCGTTGCTTAGAATGCAGGGTTTTTTTGATGAGGTTGTACTTGAACTTAATAGTGCCACCGGCCAGAAATTACGGGTAATGGTAAATGCATTCGAACGGAGGGACAAAGATGATAAACCCTTTTTCATACGCTATACTATATTAAAAGCGAGTGATCGTCTTCAATACGAACAAAATTTGCACCAGGCAAAAACAATAGCCGAAAAAGAAGTTATTAGACAAAGAGATATGGTTGCCCTCAGGGAGCAGTTGATAGCAGTGTTGGGCCATGATCTTCGCAATCCCCTTTCTGCTGTATCCATAGCAATTGAATTGATGACTTCTTCTCAGAGTGCACATAATCCCATTTTACTGGCAACGCTTAAGCGAAGTAGCTCCCGTATGATGGAACTCATTAATAATATTGTAGATTTTGCACGAACACGTCTGGGCGAAGGAATTGTAATTACGAAGCAAAAGACGGTGTTGGAACCGGTGCTTCAACAGGTAGTGGATGAGTTAAGGCTTGTCTTTCCCAAAAAAGAGGTTTTCATTTTATTTAAAATTACAGAACCTGTTAATTGTGATTCCCATCGCATTGCCCAGTTACTATCAAATCTTGGCGCCAATGCACTCAAATATGGCGCACCTAATACCCCTGTACATATCCAGGCTTTTCACAATAATGGGAATTTAGAACTTTCTGTTACCAATAACGGAACGCCAATCCCAGCAGATTTGCATGAACACTTATTTGCTCCGTTTACGAGAGAGATTAGTCGTCCAAGCCAGCATGGGTTAGGACTGGGCCTTTACATTTCTTCAGAAATTGCACGGGCTCATAATGCTACATTAAGCTTTACTTCCAATGCAAGAGAAACCTGCTTTAATTTTCGCATAAATCCATAAATTAGCTTCTAATTGTACGTACAACATCACGAGCCCAAATTGTAGTTTTTCTTTTTTTTCATATAAAAAAGCATGCGGAAATTCGTCTTCATGATTTAATCATTTAAAGTGAACAAAATTAGCAATGCATCCTAAGCAAAACAAGATGTTCATTCAGTGAACATCTTGATATTCAATTTATTATATCAAATTCGGTGAGTAAAATTTCATAAGGAAGGTACTCACCGAATAACTCACCTTTAATTTGTATTTCCTCATGAGTTTTGATGTTCTTCCTAAACGAAAAAGCCCGCAAACATAGTGTTTGCAGGCTTTTAGCTTAATTTGATACTCATTATGGCGGAGAGAGTAGGATTCGAACCCACGGACCTGTAACAGTCAACGGTTTTCAAGACCGCCGCATTCGACCACTCTGCCATCTCTCCGTTTGCGGACGGCAAAAGTAAGGGATTAATTAACTGATA
>JANXVN010000304.1 GCA_025351645.1 Ferruginibacter sp. | reverse complement strand
ATACAAAAAATTGGTGGTACAGAAGCTTTAGATGAACCCTATCTCGACATCAGTATTCCAAAACTTGTAAAGAAAAGAGCAAGTTGGCTGGTAATACTTTTTTTAAGCGAAATGCTTACCGCAACCGCCATGCAATATTTTCAAAAAGAAATAGAGGCTGCAACGGTACTTGCATTATTTATACCGCTGATAATGAGTAGTGGTGGTAATAGTGGGTCGCAGGCAAGTACATTAATTATACAGGCAATGGCATTGGGAGAAGTTACGCTGGCAGACTGGTGGCGGGTAATGCGCCGAGAACTAATATCGGGTTTTATACTAGGCGTAATTTTAGGAAGTATAGGCTATTTTAGAATTGTGCTGTGGCAGAATCTGCACATTTTCGATTACGGAATTTATTGGAGACCTGTTGCTGCCACTATTTTCTTTTCATTAATTGGTATAGTACTTTGGGGAAGTTTAATGGGATCTATGTTGCCAATTATATTAAAAAAATTAAAGTTCGATCCTGCGGCATCATCAGCGCCTTTTGTAGCAACGCTGGTAGATGTTACAGGAATTGTTATTTATTTTTCTGTCGCCTATCTTTTTCTAAAAGGAATATTATTGTAGATGTGAGATGTAAGATATAAGATTGGAGAAAAAAGATTAGAGCTAAGTTATTTATGAAACAATATAATTTTATAGGACTTCACAATCAACCAGTAAACCATTCAACTAATTAACTCTTCAACAATCAACCAAACAATTTCTCATGAAACAATTTACCCTATTTTTAATGTTATTATCCATGATGAATGCGCATGCACAATTAACGTATCCTGTTCCAGAAAAAGGAAACACTGTAGATGATTATTTTGGTACAAAAGTAAAAGATCCTTATCGATGGATGGAAGATGACAAAAGCGCTGAAACAAAAGACTGGGTAACTGCAGAGAACAAAATAACATTCGGTTATCTTAATCAGATTCCTTACCGTGCAAAATTTCAGTCTGCCATTGAAAAAGTTTTTAATTACCCGAAATATTCAGCACCAGCAAGAAAAGGAGAATGGTATTATTTTTATAAAAATGATGGCCTGCAAAATCAATCTGTTTTGTACAGACAAAAAGGATTAGATGGAAAAGTTGAAGAAGTAATTGATCCCAATAAATTAAGCAAAGAAGGTACAACAAGGCTCACCCTTTTTGGGCTTAACAAAGATGGAAAATATGCAGTGCTTGGTTTAAGCGAAGGCGGCAGCGACTGGCAAACGTACAAGGTGCGTGACATGACAACCGGTAAGGATTTAGCCGACAAATTGGATTGGGTTAAAATTAGTGGCGCAGCCTGGAGCGGTAATGGTTTTTACTACAGCCGTTACCCAGCACCTGAAAAAGGTGTAAGCGCTTTGAGTGTAAAAAATGAAAATCACCAGGTATGGTTTCACAAAGTTGGTACCGCACAAACTGCAGATGTATTAATTTATGAAGACAAAAATAATCCGCAGCGTTTTCACACAGCAGGTACAAGTGAAGATGAAAAATATTTGTATTTAACCATCAGCGACAGAGGCAAAGGCTTTGATGGAAACGCCCTCTATGTAATGGATTTAACTGCTGTTAACAAAACTTTTAAACCCTTAATAAAAGATGTAAGCAACAGCAATTATAACATTGTAGAAAACACAGCAACAGATTTTATTTTACAAACAAACAATGCTGCGCCAAACGGAAAAGTAATTTCTATTCCAATAAAAACAATGGATGCCGCTTCAGCAAAAACCATTATTTCCGAAACATCAGAACCTCTTCAAAATACAAATGCCGGTGGCGGAAAATTATTTCTAGATTATTTAAAAGATGTTACAACTCGAACTTATGTGTATGACTTTAATGGCAAAAAATTAGGCGAAGTAAAATACCCAAGTCTGGGCAACGGCGGCAATATTGGTGGTCATGCAGATGACAAAACATTGTTTTATGTTTTCACTTCCTTCACCGTGCCACCAACCATTTACAAGTATGATGTTGCAAGCGGCAAGAGCAGCATATTTAGAAAACCGGAGGTTGCATTTAACCCGGATGCATACGAAACCAAACAGGTTTTTTATACCAGTAAAGACGGTGCTAAAATCCCCATGTTTATCATCAATAAAAAAGGCATTAAGAAAGACAACAGCAATGTTACGTTGTTGTATGGTTATGGTGGTTTTAATGTAAATCTTGAGCCCGCATTTAGCGCAACGCTCCTACCCTTTTTAGATGCAGGTGGCGTGTATGCACAGGCAAATCTTAGAGGCGGCGGTGAGTATGGCGAAAAATGGCACCAGGCCGGAATGCTTTTCAACAAGCAAAATGTTTTTGATGATTTTATTGCCGCAGGCGAATATTTAATTGCACAAAAATACACCAGTAAAGAAAAGCTCGCCATCAGGGGTGGCAGCAATGGCGGCTTGTTGGTGGGTGCTGTTATTAACCAGCGGCCCGATCTTTTTAGAGTGGCTATTGCGCAGGTAGGCGTAATGGATATGTTGCGTTTTCACAAATTTACCATCGGCTGGAACTGGATTGCTGACTATGGCAGCAGCGAAAAAGATGTGACTAATTTTAAAAACCTGTATGCCTTTTCTCCATTGCACAATTTAAAAGAAGGGTTAAAGTATCCATCTGTATTGGTTACAACCGCCGATCATGATGACAGGGTAGTGCCTGCGCATTCATTTAAATATATAGCCACGCTACAAGAAAAATATAAAGGCAGTAACCCTGTGCCGATACGTATTGATACTAATAGCGGCCATGGTGCCAGCAATACAAAAAAGAATATTGAAACCCTTGCAGATATTTATTCTTTCATTTTTTATAACATGGGCGCAGCACCAAAACTATAATGAAAATATTAATAACCGGAGCCAATGGCTTACTTGGCCAGCACCT
>JANXVN010000289.1 GCA_025351645.1 Ferruginibacter sp. | reverse complement strand
TAGAAGAAAACATGGTAAAAAGTTATTTCATAGCTTCCTGAACGTGGCAACTTCTTTTTCATGGTATGCTCCATGCACCTAAAAGCGGATAGTCATTGGAAAATAACAATGACAACACTATTAGCAGAAGAAAAGTTATTTACGGCTTGGGCGCAACCATAGCCGCCGCATTAACCGCACCTGTATTTACGGCTCAAGGCGAACCAACCCAGGGCACACCAGGCCAGGGTGCTCCCCTGCCACTTATAGGCCCTACTACCAAATACCCTAAGCCTCCATTTAAAAGCCAGTCGCAGCCATGGCCAGGCCTTGCAAGCCAAATGGACCCAAAGCCAGACCATGGGGAAAAAAGCTACAAAGGCAGTGGCCGTTTAAAAGGCCGTAAGGCTTTAATTACAGGTGGCGACTCCGGCATAGGCCGTGCAGCCGCAATTGCATACGCAAGGGAGGGTGCAGAGGTAGCCATTAATTATTTGCCTGCGGAAGAAGCGGATGCCAAAAAAGTGATAGCGCTTATAAAAGCAAAAAGCCGCAAAGGGATTGCCCTACCGGGAGATTTGCGCAATGAAGATTTTTGCAAAAAGTTACTAGCAGATGCAGTACAGGGCCTTGGTGGGCTGGATATTGTAGTGAATAATGCAGGGCGCCAGCAAGCCAGGCAATCTATATTGGATATAACCACTGAAGATTTTGACGCCACCATGAAAACGAATATCTATGCACCCTTCTGGATTATTAAGGCCGCATTGCCACATTTGGCTGCCGGTTCTACCATAATAGGCACTACATCGGAGCAGGCATACGACCCATCTGCCGACCTGTATGATTATGCCCAAACAAAGGCAGCTACCATGAACTATGTAAAATCTCCCGCCAAGCAATTGAGGCCCAAAGGCATTAGGGTAAATGGCGTTGCCCCTGGCCCAATCTGGACTACCCTGCAAGTAAGCGGTGGTGCTACCCAGAAAAAGCTACAAAAATTTGGGGGCGATACGCCATTGGGGCGCCCGGGCCAACCGGTAGAATTAGCCTCGATATATGTGCAGTTAGCAGCCAGCGATGCTAGTTATGCCACCGGGCAGGTGTATGGCGCAGCCGGCGGAAAAGGGCAACCTTAATTTAGTTATGAGTTATGAGTTTTGTGAGGTTGTGTAATTTTTTCTTATACTCGATAGTTTTATAAATAATAGCTTGGCATAGAAATATTTGCCGGGCTATTTTTATTTGGGTTTTACCTCAGTGGATGGTGTCTCACCATCTACAAATTATAGTAAAAGACACAATTGGGCTGAAACCCTCAAGTGTTCGAAACCTTAATTTTTTGCTGCCATGGAATTGCGTTGTTTGTATACGCATATTAAAGGTTTCTGCCGCTCACAATATTTGGCAAAACTCCAGCCGCTCTCCATCAGGGCCGAGGATGTAGAAGTACCTGCACCCTTTTTGCCAAAAGTTTAAAAATACCGGTGTTTCTTCCACCACGGCAAAGCCTTCATCTGTTAGCAGGGCAAATGTTCCTTCAATATCATCCACATCAAAAGCAATATGGTCTATGCGGCCTGCTGCCCTTTGTTTTATACTGCTTAGTTCCGGTTCCGGCATTTGGTATAGTTCTATAGTAATTTCTCTCAGCTCCATCATGGTTACTTTGCCCTGAGCGCCCTGGTGCATAAAGGTAGATTGCATGGCAACTTTAAAACCCAGCCTTTCGTAAAATGCCTGAGAGGCTTCTATGTTTACGATGGGGATGCCGATGTGTTGGAGGCGATTTATTTTTAAGTTCATGGCGACTATTTTATAGGTAATAAATTGATGGCAACTACTTTATAAAACTATACAATTAAATAGATGCCCGCAAACACAATTGTAATGACTGCAAAGAAGAGAGGCAATTAAGGATGCCTGTACCCTGCAGATAGGGCATTGGGAGAAACCTAATTACGGTAGCACTGAGGTGCATTTGGAATTGTCGTTTTGTTTTACGCCCCATCGGGGCTACCTGTTTGGGCAACGCAATACCCGCTAATAAATAGTGTGCCGTAGGCACACCCTAAGCAAGGGTAACCGCTACGCGGCATTTGCAATTTTTGACATCCAATTTCTACAAACAGGTAGCACCTACGGCGCATATTAACCCTAATTTGACATGCACGCTGGCGCACTGTAGCCTTATCGGTTAATTGATATAGGCTACCTTAACCAGATGGATAATATCAAAAATAAAGTAGTAGTTGTTACAGGTGCCAGCAGCGGCATAGGCAAAGCTACTGCCCTATTGTTGGCAGCGCGTGGTGCTAAAGTAGTACTGGGCGCACGCAGTCAGGATAAGCTTGAGTTACTATCAGCACGCATAATAAAAGCGGGCGGCGAAGCAGTATATACCGTAACAGATGTAAGGAAGCGCAATGATGTTGCCAACCTTGTAAACCTTGCGGTTACGCAATATGGAAAAATTGATGTGCTTATCAACAATGCGGGCGTAGGGCTACTATCTGCCCTGGAGGAATTGCGGGTAGATGATTGGGAAGAGATGATAGACGTAAACCTTAAAGGCACGTTGTATGGCATTGCAGCAGCACTACCTATTTTTCGCAAGCAGGGCTTTGGACATTTTATAAATACCTTGTCTACATCCGGGCTTAAGATAGTACCCTTGCAATCTGTTTATGCCGGCACTAAAAATGCCGTACGCGCCATTACAGAAGGCTTACGCCAAGAGGCGGGAGATAAGCTACGGGTAACCATTATTTCCCCGGGCTTTGTACATACCGATTTTGCAGATGCCCTGACAAACGAAACCGTTAAAGCACAAATAATTGAAGCAAGGGATAAGATGGCCATACCACCAGATGCTATTGCCCGTGCCATTGCCTTCGCTATTGACCAGCCGGATAATGTGGATGTGGGGGAGATCGTTGTGCGGCCTACCGCACAGGGGTAGGCATCTGTTTTTTATTGAGATTACAGTAGTAATAAACTTATTGCTGTTATAGAATTAAGTGTAACATGCGCAATCGTAAACTAGTGACGGCATTAAATAAAAAGTGCTAGAAAAATTAAATGTTCACTGTTAAGAAATCAACGTCGTCTGAGCCAGGACTAGTTAACAAAGTATTGAAGCCTGGCGGCGAGTTCGTTGATTTTAGGGCAACGTTTAATTTTCAGCCTTTTTATTTTGAGCCTTGATTTTTTTTGTTACTTTTTTTTATCAAGAAAAAAAAAGTAAGCTGAGGCAAAAAAAAACTATTAATAACGGCACGTTGGGCATGTAACACAAAATGCTATCCTGTTATTTAAAATCCTTCACTACCAGCCTTGCGATAACCTCAAACCCTTTATCAGAAGGATGCAGCCCATCATAAGTATAAGCCATTGCATCTAACGGATAAGGGTAAGCATCTTTGTCAGCATCAAAAGGGATGGTTGTATAGGCAGGATAAGCATAGTCTTTTAGCTTGCCCGTCTGCGGGTCTTTTAAGCGTTTAAATTTTACCAGCTTTTTAATACTAAGCTTGTTGTTGTTATAAAGGTCAACCACTTTAATTTGTTCCTGTTCGCCTATGGCATTTACCGCTGCGGCAAACTGCGAAAGCTGTTGCCCGTTTTTAGCTTTATAGCTGCCCCAGGCATTATTGTGGTTATCGGCAATGTACACAAAATCGCCGCGCTGCATAGGGGTTATTAATACAATTTTAGCAGTTGCATTTAAACGGTGTACCTTATCTATGATAATTTTAAGTGAACCATAAAATGTGCCTGTGCCAGTGTTGTTCAGGTAATCTTCCAGTGTACCAACTGCTACGCCGCCCCACCAATCATTGGTACCTAAAAAAATAGAATAAATATCAGACTTTAGCAGCCCAAGGCTATCGATTTGGTTGGCTATATCTACTGCCTTCCAGCCATTATGCCCCTGATTAATATATTTTATACCAGGCATCTTTTCTACCACCCTTGTCATATACCCCTTGGTGATGCGGTTACCGGTTTCATCGGAATGGTCGTTAAGGTAGGTGATGGAATCTCCGATGGCTGTCCAGGTAATTTGCTTTGGTGTTTGTGCGGTTAAGCCCGAGAATATGATTAAAAGACTAAAAAATGCTTTCATTTATTTGTTGGTTATAATGAGTGGTAAAACTTATATCAGTATATAGCATGCAATAAAATTATTAAGGCAATAACAAATACAAAAAGTAAACAAGCGTAGGTATACAATGGATGCTTAAACTTTCCTTTAATTTCAAATATATCTTTAATTACGTTCGATTCAAAAGGTACACTGTATCTTTTTAAGCCGCATTTCTGACAAATAATATTTGCTTCTTTTTCAAAAGGGAAAATAGGTATAAAATAGAAATGGTAGTAATTGCTGGTCACCATAAAATCAGCATAATTATCAGTCTCACACGCGGGACAACTTATTAAAAATTCATCCATGCCTATTGTTGCTTTGTGTACACCATAAAACATTTTTCCAAAAAACATAGCGTAAGGGTTTAAAAGGTTTTTGTATTTTTCTTATGGTTTTGATACATCATTTCAAAACATCCTGTACTTCGTTTTTTTGGTCCATGTGCCCCATCATTCAGTAATACACTCAATATCCAAAAGCACTTTATCAGGCCTTAAAGTAATTAAAGGCCTCATGCCTGGTATTTGCCCTGATGGCTTAATACTGAATTTCTTTAAAAATAAAAAGATAAAAAATGACATCTCCGCCATTGCAAAATTATTACCGATACACATCCTTGGCCCGGCACCAAAGGGAAAGTAATTTTTTGATTTGGCAAGTGAAGCATCATCGATAAATCGTTCAGGTAAAAATTTCAGCTCATCATCCCAAAGGTTTTTATCTCTATGCAAGCCAAAAAAGAAAGGGATTATAATAGTGTTTTTAGGAAAAGAAAAATTTTCGAACGAGTCATCCTCCAGTGCCACCCGTTCTGTTACATAGGCTGCAGGATACAAGCGCATGGCTTCATTTATAGTTGCTTTTAAATAGTCATTATTCAGGCAATCCTCTACAGTGCCAGTGTTAAACGAAGCGGTTAATTTTTGGGCTGCTCCGATATTGGCAGCTAATAAATATAACAGCCACGAAATAGTATTGGCAGTGGTTTCATGCCCGGCAAAAATAAGTATCAGCACTTCATCTATAACCTGCTCGTTACTCATTGCTTCGCCGGTATCTTCATACCTGCTTTTCAACAGCATATCCAATAAATCGGTATAGTTTTTATCGCTTGCTCTTCGTTCATTAATGATGCCTGTAAAAATTTCCCTTAACCGTGCGGCCTTTTTAAGCTCTACATTTTCCGCGCCTGTAAAAGGATAAAAAATCCTTCGGAATGGCTGGTTGATATCTTTTATTAAAAAATCCTGCAGGGAGGTAAATATCTGGCTAAGCTCTTCCATAATTTTAGGAGAGAGTTGTATGTCGAACAGGGATTGTATCAAGATGTTAAAAGAAACCTGATTGGCCAAAGGATAAACATCAATGCTTTTGCCGGTAGGGAATACCGATAAATAGTCATCGATAGTATTAATGATGATGGTATATAACCCTTGCAGTTTTTCCCGATGAAAGCCAGGCTGTATCAGCCTTCTCTGCCTAAGCCAATAATCGCCATTTGAAAAAAGCAGCCCTTTGCCGAAAAAGGCAACTGCCCGTTCCGTAGCTAACTTAGACTTGTTATAATTTCTATGGTTTTCTTTTAAGATGTAGTTGATGAAGCCTTGGTTTTGCGTTAGGATCAGCTTTCTATTAAACCCAAGTGTTGCTGTGTAAGTACCTGAAAAAATCTCCATGCTTTTGGAAATAAATTTTATCGGGTTGCTAACAAAATCATTTGATTTAAATGCCGTTTGAAATATGGAATAACCTGCAGGCAGGTTGTATTTTTTCTTTTCGCTATCCATTATCAAATGTAAGCCACAAAGAGGTTATCCCGATGAGATAAAATACATTTGCTCCAAAGAGATTATCCTGTCTACAAAGAGGTTATCCCACTGGGATAAAATACATTTATCTTATGTTGCTACAAAGAGATTATTCCCGATGGGATAAAATACATTTTGTTACAAAGACGTTATCCTGCTGGGATAAATATAGGTTCAACAAATAGTTAAAACCAGGCAACACCATAGAGATAAAAAAAAATGATAACTTGCTATGCATTTGTTATCTTTTAATATTATCCCCCTACTTCCAGCTACCTTCCAAAAACCTCAACCAATTACCATGCATCACGTTTTCAACATCCTGCTGCGAGTACCCTCTTTTTAAAAGCAGCGCAGGTACTGTATTTAAATCTTCAATGGTTTCTACATCGTAAGGGCATTGCTCTTTGCCGAATGCACCATCCAGGTCTGTACCCAGGCCTACGTGCAGCGCATTGCCTGATAGTTGGCATATATGGTCCATGTGGTCAACCATTTTGTTTAAAGAACAACCCATAGCTTTTGGGTTAGATTGACCCCTTACCCAGCCTGGCACCATCATCCAGGCATCTAAGGCACTGCCTATTACAGCGCCTCTTTCTATCAAAGCCTTTATCATATCATCGCTAAACTGGCGGTTATGGTTTACCAGTGCCCGGCAATTGTTATGGCTTGCCCATACGGGGCCGTTGTATATTTTTAAGGCATCCCAAAATGCATCGTCGCATAAATGGGTGGCATCTAAAATAATGCCCAGCCTTTCCATTTCTTTTAGCAGCTCTTTGCCTTGCTGGTTAAGGTAGCCAGTTGCATCGGTACCATTTGCATACCTGCCCGGGCCATAATGCGCAGGCCCTATTGCTCGTAAGCCATTGTTGTAAGCCTGTTGTAAATAATCAATTGAAACGACAGAATCTGCACCTTCCAGGCTTTGTATGTACCCAATAGGCTTGGCTTCGTTTGGCGTGCCATCCATCCACAGGGTAAGGTGGTTTTGTAAGCCAGCGATATCTTTTATCATCACCAGCTCGCCTTCCGCTTCCATGGCTTTATACCAGGCTAATTGCCCTTGCGTTTGCGCCCATGCCTGTTGCGGGCTATGCCAGCCGGGCAGTGTATTGCCAGGTGCTACATAGCGTGCTATCTGCGTAGCTACCACCAAGCCTATATTGCCCTTGCGCAGCTCCGGCAATGCTACGGTACCTTTTGCACGGTCGGGCTTATCGCTTAAGCCTTGCTCCCTTTCCCTTATTTTTAATACTGGCTGGCGCAGGTCGCGGTTCCATTCAAGGGCGTTCATGCTAAGGTCTAAGTGGGCATCTATTGTAAACATTGTATTGGTTTTATTTGGATGATAGTAGTAAAGGGCGGCTTTATTTAAACAGTAATTTTCCTTCCTCTAGCAGTTACAGCCCACTCGCCAACAGCGGTATTATTTTCTATTACAACCGCCTTATCGTACAGCGCTACTGTTGGGCAAATATGTACTGGCACGCCATACAAAACATCGCCTGGCGCATACTTTGTACTATCGCGTACGTGCAGCATTAAGTGCTCTTCGCTTTGCCCGATAGGTATTGCCTGCGGGGCATTTAAAAAATGTACGCGGGGCAAAGGGTTTTCTGCCGCTATTGCTTTGTGCCCGAGGTCGGTACAAATTGTATGTGCATCAATTATAGACATTACCCTGCTGATTACCAACGCTGCGTAACTATATGGCTCGGCAGGCAAGATGGTTTTATAGCCATAATCCCAAAATACAAAAGTACCCGGGCTAACCTCTACACCCTTCCTTAAAACATGGGTGGCAAACGAAGGCGAGCCCCCGGTTACTACTACTGGCAATATATGCAAGTGCTCCAATATGCGCTTTACAAGTGCCTGCACATTATCAAAAGCAATATCGCTTCTTTGCTGACGGGTATGTATATCGGTATCATTTATATTGCCATCGTAACCATGTAAGCCGATGGGGTTTATGTTGCTAAGGGCAAGGCAGTATTGAAACAATGCAAATGCATTTTGTGGAAGTATGCCGGTGCGGTTCATGCCAACGTTCAAATCTAAAAAAACATGTAGCGTAATACCAGCCTCCATGCATTGCTGGTTGATGCTGCCGGCAGTTGCTTCGTTATCTACCAGACAAGAAAATAGTGTATCGGGATACTTTTTTATAAGCTGTATAAACCGCTGCACTTTAGGGCCTACGGGCTGATAGGCCAGCAGTACATCGGGTGCTTTTTCTATGCCCAGCATTTCTGCTTCGGCAATGGTGGCGCATTTAAACTTTGTAATGCCTGCCTGTAATTGCAGTAGGGCAACAGCTGCCATCTTATGCGTTTTTACATGCGGCCTAAGCAGGTGTATATCCGCTACCCTTTCAATTACAAGGCGTATATTTTCTTTTATCCTGGCGGGATAAACAACCAGCGCAGGCGAATCGATATCCTGTACGTTGTTTATGTGGAACCAATCATTTGAAGTATCGGTCATTGGTTAAGTATTTAGTATTGAGTATTTAGTATTAAGTACATAGTATTTAAATTGTGCTTTTCATTTTGATATAACATTTGATGTTTGTTATAGCTCTCTCTTAACATAGTACATCTTGCATCTTACAACAGATATCGTACATCAGACAACGTATAACCGGCATCGTACTTCAGGCACCAGACAACGTATATCAGACATTGTACATCATACATCATACATCGCAGATCAATCTTCGGGTTTATTTTAATTCAAACAGCGCCTCTATCTCAACCGGTATATTATCCGGCAACGAGCCGAAACCTACGGCGCTCCTTACTCCTACGCCATTATCCGGTCCCCAGATGGAAGCAAACAATTCGCTGCAGCCGTTGATGATGTAAGGGTGCTTTTCAAAATCTGCCGTGCAGTTTACCATGCCCAATACTTTGATGACACGTTTAATTTTATTGAGCCCGCCTATATTAGCCATGATGGTTGCCAGCATTGTTAGCCCTACCTGCCTTGCGGCGAGCTTGCCTTGTTCCATATCCAGCTGCTGCCCTATGCGCCCTATAATTAACGTCTTGTCATTTTGTAATGGGCCGTGCCCGGAGAGGTATAAATATTTGCCATCAACCAGGCAAGGCTTGTATACACCTAATGGCGCAGGTGCCGGTGGAAGTATAAGCCCGAGCTTTGCGAACTGCTCATCTGCATTGATTGGTGTTGCTGTATTTTCGTTTATCATCATTTGTTATTTTTATTTTCCTATTGTGTTTATTGTCAGTACTATTATAGTATTATTTCTTTTTTTTCCTGATAAAAATAGAAATAAAAAAAATCAAGGCTCCAAATAAAAAAGCCCAAAGCATTAAGGCAAGGCTAAAATCAAAGAACCCGGCATCAGCGTAAAATACTTTGCAGCTTATGGCGCCTCAAACAACTTTAATTTCTTAAAGCCTTGCCGTAAAGAATTTCCAGCACTTTTTATTTGAGGCCATAGGTAGAATATTCTTTGCGATTAAATCATAAACTTATATTTTTATTTTAATTTATATGCAATAATCCAACAACAATACCCCTGCCAAACCCACTACAGAAACAATCGTTTCCATAATAGACCATGTTTTTATGGTGTTCTTTATGCTAAGGTTAAAATACTCTTTAAACATCCAAAACCCTGCATCGTTTACATGCGAAAACATAAGGCTGCCTGCCCCTACCGCAAGTACCATCAGGTTGGGGTTAACGTTTGCCTTAATCAGCAAGGGTGCAATAATGCCAGCAGTAGTAAGCCCTGCAATGGTTGCTGAGCCTACGCATAACCGTATTACCGCAGCCATCAGCCATCCGAGTATCAATGGTTGTACGGGCATGGTTTGCAGTACGGCAGCTATCTGGCTGCTTACGCCGCTATCTGTCATTACTTGTTTTAATGCACCTGCACCAGCTATAATTAATAGTATCATGGCAATGTCTTTTACCGCATCTGCATACAGCTCCATGATGGCCTTCATTTTTTTACCTTGCGCTATGCCGAGCGTATAGGCTGCTACCAAGACTGCTATCAGCATTATAATGGCTGGCTCGCCTGCAAACGAGAGAAAGGCACTATTAGCTGGCGTACTTTTAATGATGTGGGGCAACGCAGTGGTAACCATCAGCAAGGCTACCGGCAATAGCGCTGTAATAAAACTATTGGCAGTACCGGGCAACTCGCTGGCAAGCTTTTGCTTAGGCAAAAAAGTTGCTAGCGGATAAGAAGGTATATGTTTTATAAACCTGCTGAATACTGGCCCTGCTATTATAATGGAGGGTATAGCTACCACTAAGCCATACAATAAAGTGATGCCCATATTAGCGTGCAGCTGCGCAACAAGTGCAGTAGGGCTTGGGTGCGGCGGTAAAAACCCATGCGTAACCGATAGTGCCGCAAGCATGGGCAAGCCGATATATACCGCTGGTAATTTATACTGGTGCACTATCGAAAATATAAGCGGCACCATCAGCACAAAGCCTACGCCGTAAAATAAGGGTATGCCAATAATAAAGCCGGTTACCATCAATGCCCATTGTAAATATTTTGCGCCAAATGTGTGCATCAGCACAGCGGCTATCTTTTCTGCAGCACCGCTTTCAGCCACCATCTTGCCCAGCATGGCACCGAGCGAAATAACTATTACCAGTGAGCCGAGCGTATCGCCTATGCCTTGCTGTACGGCCCCTACCACTTTTTGTATCGGCAAGCCCAACAATATGCCCGCAAGTATGGACACTATTAAAAAAGCTAAAAAAGAATTTATCTTTCCCCAGGTAATAAGCCCCACCAGCAATAGTATACAGCATATTACAATTATAAAAGACATAGCCTTTGCATGTTTTATTAGTCAACCATTATTTCATCTGCCATTAATAAAGCCAGCCTTGCAACCGGTGCCATACCAGCATGCAGCGATATTAGTAGTTAAAGATAAATGTTTAAAGTTTCTATAACTAAATTGAAGCAGCCTATTGTTTGATGGTTGCAAAAAAACGGCTTATATTTAAGTTTGTACCTCTTGCTGCTGTTTATTTTTTTCTATGCGCTATTCACTAACCGCACTTAATTTTTATCATCGCTAAAGCCATTAATTAATTTTATGAAGAAGAAAATCATCTTGCTATGCTGTTGTTATTTATCAGCCTCGTATGCCTTTTGCCAGGATACTGCTGCGCACATTGCTATCATCCCAGAACCTGTAAAGCTGGTGCAAAATACAGGGACCTTTACACTACCAGCTACCATTACTATTGAAGCGCCAGATTTACCTGCAGTAACCAGTACGGTACAATTTTTAGAACAACGTATTAAGAATGCAACAGGCTATTTAATATCACATAGCAAACAGGCTGCAGCCCCTACTATCAAACTATCGCTTAATAAAACGGTTGACCAAATTATTGGTATAGAAGGCTACTTGCTAACATCTACCCCAACCAATATTACTATTGTAGCCAACCAGCCTGCAGGCTTATTTTATGGCGTGCAGACGCTGTTGCAATTATTACCAAAAGAGATTGAAAGCAACTTGGTTATGCCCGAGGTAAAATGGCAAGTGCCGTGTGTGGCTATTACCGATTACCCCCGCTTTGGCTGGCGTGGATTAATGTTTGATGTATCCCGCCACTTTTTTACCAAGCAGGAAGTAAAAGATTTTATTAACCAGATGGCACGGTATAAGCTCAATCTTTTTCACTGGCATTTAACTGATGATGAAGGCTGGAGAGTAGAAATAAAAAGCCTTCCATTATTAACAACAAAGGGAGCAATGAGGGTAACAAGGACTGGGTATTTTGGAGATTTTTCTAAACCCTTGCCTAATGAGCCTGCTGACTATGGCGGCTTTTATACTCAAGAAGATATTAAGGAAGTGGTTGAATATGCTAAAGCCCGTTTTGTAAATATTTTACCTGAAGTAGATGTACCAGGGCATAGTATGGCAGCCATAGTTGCTTACCCCGAACTATCGTGTACACCGGGCGCCGATAAGTACAATGTGCGTGCCGGCGAAAAAACTAATGAGTGGCATGATGATGGCACGTTTACGGCTTTAGTAGATAACACGCTTTGCCCTGCCAATGAAAAAGTGTATGTTTTTTTAGATAAGGTATTTACGGAACTGGCACCGCTTTTCCCTTTTGAATACATCCATGTAGGCGGGGATGAATGCTCAAAGGATTTTTGGAAAAAGAGCGATGCCATAGCTGCACTGATGAAAAAAGAAAACCTTAAGACGATGAATGAAGTACAGAGTTATTTTGAGAAAAGGATTGGCAAAATAGTTGCTTCTAAAAAGAAAAAATTAATTGGCTGGGATGAAATATTAGAAGGCGGTATTGCAGATGATGCGGCAGTAATGAGCTGGCGCGGAGAACAGGCAGGCGTGCAAGCTACCAACATGAAACATGAAGTGGTAATGAGCCCAACTACTTTTACCTACCTGGATTATATGCAGGGAGATGAAGCTTTAGAACCAAAAGTATACGCTACTTTGCGGCTGAATAAAACCTACGAGTTTGATCCCGTACCTGCAGGCGCCAATGCAAAATACATTAAAGGCGGGCAAGCAAATATTTGGACGGAACAGATAGCCAACACCCGCCACCTGCAATACATGACATGGCCAAGAAGCTTTGCCATAGCAGAATGTGTATGGTCGCCCAAAGAAAAAAAGAACTGGAACGGCTTTGTACAAAAAGTAGAACAACAGTTTAAGCGCTATGATATAAGCGGTGTAAAATATTCGCCGAGCATGTACGATCCTATTTTTACTGCAAAAGGCACTAGCGGCAATTTACAGGTTACATTAGCAACAGAAATAGAAGGGCTGGATATTTATTATACGTTCGATAACTCTTTCCCTGATAAATTTTATCCTAAATATTCAAGCACGCTTACCTGGCCTAAAGACGCGGTAATGCTTAACGTAATTACCTACCGCAAAGGCGAGCCAATAGGCAGGCTGATATCTATGCCTTTGAGTGAAATGCAGGAAAGGGCTGGAATAAAAAAGTAAACTATTGTTACACAAATACCATAAAAAAACCTCCACATCGATGGAGGTTTTTTTATAGTATTATTTTAAGTTACTAACGCAATAGCAGCTATTACAATTCGAAAGAATAACCAGGCCTGTAACTCCTTTTTACAAATTGGTTGGCTTCATCAAAATTGGTGACTTTCATATTGGTGGCATCCCAAAGCAATTTTTTCCTTCCAGGGAAATTGCCCTTTGAATCCTTGATATTCCATGAACGCAACGCAAGGTTGCCCATCAAAATAGTTTCTGTCAGCGGGCCAGCATAATCAAACGTGGAGCTTAATTCATTTTTACCAAAGCCTGCTATACATGCATTTACCCATTGTACATAATGCCCTTCAGGCACTCTTTTCATTACCGGTGCCATGTTTACTTCTTTTGAGCGGCTTAGTGGTAGTAGCGTAGCATCATTGCCATAAGTACTGCACATCATCTTGCCTTTAGTACCAACAATTATTGCGCCGCCACCATCATCACCCATCTTTTCGTCAGCGCCTAATTCTTCAGGCCTGTCAGGTACAAGCCCGCCGTCCATCCAATGCAAAAAAGTATCTGGCTTGCCGTTCTTTCCCGGAAATTTAAATTTTAACGTAGAGCCTGCCGGAAAACTATCCGGATGATAGGTCGGCGTCCACATTTCCTGGTAAAGGTCAACCACGCTACACTCTACTTCTGATGCATAACCAAGGCCGGTAGTCTTAAATGCAGGGTCAATAATATGGCAGCCCATATCACCTAAAGCGCCAGTACCAAAGCTTGGGTAGCCGCGCCAGTTAAAGGGCACATAGCCTTTATGGTACTCTTCGTATGCTGTTCCGCCAAGCCATAAGTTCCAGTCCAATTCTTTTGGTACTTCTTCTTTGCCTGTTGGCTTACCAAAGCCTTGTGGCCATACTGGCCTGTTCGTCCAGCAATAAATATTTAGCGGGTCGCCTATAAGGCCAGCATTAAACCAATCCTGCATTTTTCTAACACCATCAAGCGAAGCGCCCTGGTTGCCCATTTGCGATACTACCTTATATTTTTTTGCCGCCTGTGTTAATATCCTTGCTTCATAAATATCGTGCGTCATTGGCTTTTGCACGTACACATGCTTGCCCATTTTTATAGCCGCTAATGCTGCTACTGCATGCGTATGGTCTGGCGTAGAAACCGATACGGCATCTATACTTTTGCCTTCCTTATCCAGCATTTCCCTAAAGTCTTTATAGTATTTTGCTTTAGGAAAACGTTCCCTTGACTTAACTGCCTGCCTGTCATCCACATCGCACAAAAAGGCTATGTTGGCGTTAGGGCTTTTAGAAAACTCAGCGAGGTCACTTTCGCCTTTGCCACCAGCTCCAATACCAGCAATGGTTAGCTTATCGCTAGGTGCAACAAAACCCCTGCCCAATACATGGCGGGGAATAATAAAAAAACCGGCTGCTGCAACGCCAACATTTTTGACGAAGTTTCTCCGGGAATTTTGTTCAGGTTTCTTTTTCATGTTTTAAAATGGCTGTTAGAATTATTAAATAAAAAATTATAAAAAGAAGGGAAGAAATATTTTATTTTTTATGCTTCCACAGAATCGTACACAACTACTTTGCTCCACAAATGCTTGCAGGTATCTACAAAATGAAGGTGGTCCGGGTCAACCTGGTAGCTGTCCTGGTCTTCTTTATTTTTAAAGATGAGCAGCCAGGAAACTCCATAGGAGCTATCGATAACCTCCCTGCTGGTACCCGCAGGCAAGCCTATATGAAAACTTTGGATACTGGTTACTACAGATAATTTTGTCAGCCCTTCAATCAGTTTGTCACGGTCGGTAATATTGCCGGGGGCAGAAAGCCAAAAATAAACATGATGGATAAATACGTCTTTTTGAAACATTGGCGAACAATTCAATTTATGTGATGAGAAATTAATTTAAGAAATCTAAATTAAGGAAATAATAGTATAAAAGATGTTTCCCGTTGTTCAATTATTGGTAGCCTTTAATTTGTTGTGGCAAGGCCAGGTATAATTAATTTTTTTATCTAGCCACAATACAGCAACTATAGCCTAACTGTCTTCAAAAAAGATGTTCATAGAGTAAGGCAGTTTTAAGAGCTTTTATAATTAGCAGGCTCCGGAACCTACCGAAACGGCAGGAAGGCTTCATTTTTTCTTTTGAATTTCAGGTATCTTGAATTATGCATTATGGGGCGTTTTAATAACCCCATCTGTACTGCGGCAGGTTAGCAAATAAGGTGGCGCCCTTGCTTTTTACTTAATAAAAAAATACATCCCCCGCAGTAAAAATACTAAATTTAATATCCTTCATTTTAATTAACCCACTAGTAGTAATTTGTAGCCCCACCGGTTTTTGAAGAAGCAAAACCTGGCTTTGGCCGGTTACAATAATTTTGCTGCCTTGTACAATAATAGCGGTTGCTTCATCAACGCCAATACATGCCAGCATAGGGTATTTTGTAATGGCAGACAACAAGCGGTTGTAACGGCTGCGCACAATAAAATGCTGCTCAATAACAGCGGTGGAAATCAAGCCAAGCCCTTCTTTTATTTCTATATTATTTTGATGTATTTTATTGAAAGTGCGGCTTATACCAGTATCAGTCAATTCCTTGCCAGTTATCATATGCTGGCTCATTACAGCGGCTCCTGCACTAGTGCCTGCAATGGTTGCACCTTTTGTAAACGCTTTGTGTATGGCGGTATATACCGGCGTGTTAAGCTCTACATCCATAAAGCGTTCCTGGTTGCCGCCGATTATAAAAATAAGCTTTGCATGTTCAAGTGAATCAAGCCATCTTCTATTGTTGGTATTATCTTTTGTAAAATTGAAATTCACTAAAGCTATATTAGATGCTGGCTCAAAATCTTCTTTAAAATAATAAAAAGAAGTATCTGGCTCTTCGCTGGACATAGGCAGTACTACAGCATAATCGTTGGGGGCAAAGGCAGCGGTTGCCACCAACGTTTTCATTAGTTCCAGCGACCGGTTGCCTCCACCAATTATAAAAAGCTCCTTTTATGAAAGGCAATTTTGTTTGCGCAGTAGCTAGCATAAAACAAACAGCAGTAAAAGCCAACAGCACCATTAAAAAGTTTTTCATGCCATGAAAATACAAAGGATTGTGGATTAATAATGGATAATTTATTAATTGATAATGGGTAATTACGTAGCCCTAACCCGGGCTAAAAATTACTGTAAAATAAAAAGGCGCACCTAGCCATTAAGCCAGATACACCTTAAAACAACTTGTATAAAACCAACATCTTATAATTTAAAGGCAAGCCCTCCTTCTAAAATATATTTTCCGTAACCTGCTTCTACAAAAAAAGCAGTGTTTTTTGATAGATGAAATTTGGCACCAAGGCTAAGCTGGTAAGCAAGGCTGGGTAAATTTGCAGGCTGCATGGCGAGCTTATTGCCCAATGCATCTGTATAATTTTGCTGCCAGCTATTTACACCTATAGCAACCCTGGTGTAAGGGCTTACTGCTTTACTTCCAGGCAAGTAATTTATAAGGTTTAGCATAAAGGCCCAGTTATTAAGTTTTGCATTAAAGGCCGGCATTGCCGAAGTTGAATTGTTTACATAATAAGGCGCATTTACTGTACCATGCGTAACTAATATACCAATGCTTGTTTTAGGGCTAAACTTGTAATTAAGCGAGCCTGCAAATGGGCCTACCTGAACGGCATTGGTACGGTAAGCTTCATTATATTCGGGCATGTTGCCTTTATCCAAATTAGGGAAGCCGTAGCCTAACGATAACTCTACCGAAGGCCTAAAATCGGTTGCAGGCTGTTGTGGCTGGCGGTAAATCCTTTGCTGACGAGGACGGTAATATCGGGGCTGGTTTGGAT
>JANXVN010000283.1 GCA_025351645.1 Ferruginibacter sp. | reverse complement strand
GTGCCAAAAACCAAAACGACCAAAATGCTCTACAAATTTAATAGTTATCCAAATGGTTATAAACTGGCCGGCAACCGGAATAAGTTGTAAAAAAAACCACACTTTTGGTAAGTTCATTTTTTCAACCATGCACGAGGTATTATAAAATGGCACCAGCGCTTTCCAGGGTGTTATGCTTGCTTTTTTAAACATGCCATACATACCAATATGCCATCCAATGGTGGCAATAATAAAAATAATCCAGCCAATACTCATAAGTAAAAATTTAACATCGCCAAAAATACCATAATTAAGCGTGCGATTAGGTTTTGTACAAAAAATGTTTTGAAATGTTTAACAGTAAAAATAATAATAAGCCATCCTATATTTCCATTCCAATTTCCCTGTATTGCTATCATCCAAACATAACAATTAAGGCAAGCCTTAAAAAAAAATTAACTCCTGTAGATGGGCTGCGCCTCAATAACAGAATACCCGATATTATGCCAGTGCCTCCAAAGTGCAATTGTAAAATTATTTAGTAGATGTAAGGAAGAAATGTTATTGGCGGCTATTACTCTAGTGCAGGCGGTTATAAAAGCTCTTTATGGCAACTTTAGTGGAAACACTTTCTATATTATAGCATTAATAAAAGCACTTACCTCAGCAGCCTTGTTCATAATCATAAAATGGCCGCCGCCTTTTACTATATGTGTAGGTGATACATATTTGATAGGGAAAGTATTGTCACTATCACCATGGATGTGAAACAGGATTGGTGGCTGCCAGGTATTGCGCCAGTGGAGCACTTCGTTGATGGCCCAGTTATTATAAGCCGTTGGCGAATTTTTTCTATAATCCCGTACCATCTGTATTTCTGCAGGGTCTTTTACTCCAAGAAAAAGATTTTGAATAGGTTCTAATATTGCAAAAGACCGCATAGGAAAAAGTTTGTTTAAATTAAATCTTCCTGAAAACTTTAGCCATGCCGGCAACCCGCTTGCCTGGCTAATGCTGGAAATGAGGATTACTTTTTCTACTTCAATCAATTTTGCCATTTCAATACTCATCATGCCTCCAAACGAAAGCCCCATCAGTATTGGCTTTTCGGTTGTAATGCCAACACTCATCCGCTTTGCGTATGCCTCAATTGTTTCATCGGGCAAAGGCATCAGCCAAGGCAAATAAACCATTTTATGCCCCGGAATATCCAGGCGTGAAAAGGCCCTTTCATCCGCCCCCAGCCCACTGATGCAATAAATTGTTTTCATGTTAAAGAGTATTGAGTACTTGAGTATTTAGTATATAGATTACTGCATTCGATTTTGAAAAGTTTTTGTGAGTATTTAGTATGTAGTATGTAGATTATAGCTTTCGATTTTGAAGAGTCTTTGTAAGAATTTATTATTTAGTATTTAGATTATAGCTTTCAACCTTGGGTAGCTTTTTGAATAAATGATGGTATTATTAAAATGGTAAAAAAGAGCATTTCCAATGGTTACTCTATAATTCAGTTTCATCTTCTAATTTAGATTGCGGCTTGTAAGATTGTTTCAGCAAGAAAGAAATTATTAAAAATGCACCAATGCAAATACAAGTAAATTTTAATATTCCGCCAAAAAAATACCATATTATTCCGAAAATGTCCCAGTCCATGCGCCCATTTTATTTTTAGTATTTTTAATACGCCTACATCCTAACGAGCTAATCTAAATACTAAATACTCAATACTAAATACTTAACACTACACCTTCGGCAACACATAACTCTTCACATCTTCCTGCGTAATGTTTTTTCCAGATAAAATAATCAGCCTTTCTACCACATTCCTTAACTCACGGATATTGCCCGTCCAGGTGTAATTTGTTAGCAGCTCCATAGCATCTTTATCTACTATTTTTTTTGGCTGTCCATATTCATCCGCAATTTTTTCTATGTAATAATCAACCAAAAAAGGCACATCTCCCCTGCGCTCATTTAACGATGGCACATGCACTATAATAACCCCTAGCCTATGGTAAAGGTCCAGCCTAAAACTTTTTTCTTCTACTTCCTTTAACAAGTCTTTATTTGTTGCGGCAATTACCCGCACATCAACGTTTATATCCTTGTCTGCACCCACTCTTGTAATCTTTCCTTCCTGCAAGGCACGCAATACTTTTGCTTGTGCGCTTAGGCTCATATCTCCAATCTCATCTAAAAATAAGGTGCCCCCATTTGCCTGTTCAAACTTGCCAATGCGTTGTTTAATGGCAGATGTAAAAGATCCTTTTTCATGCCCGAACAATTCACTTTCAATAAGCTCGCCTGGTATGGCGGCACAATTTACTTCCACCATGGGGCCGGTATTGCGGTTACTTTTTTCATGCAGCCATTTTGCAACTAATTCCTTGCCCACGCCATTTTCGCCAGTTATTAAAACCCTCGCATCTGTGGGTGCAACTTTTTCTATCGTTTCTTTTATTTTTGTAATGGCAATACTATTGCCCACCATATCCTGCACTTTGGCAACCCTGCGTTTTAGCACTTTGGTTTCCGTTACCAGTGTTTGCTTATCTAGGGCGTTGCGTAAAGTTATCAGCAACCGGTTAAGGTCTGGCGGCTTGCTGATGTAATCGAACGCGCCTTTTTTTACCGCTTCTACTGCAGTCTCAATATTGCCATGCCCGCTAATTACAATAATAGGCACATCGCTATTTATTTCCCTTGCTTTCTCTAAAAATTCTATGCCATCCATTTTCGGCATTTTAATATCGCATAAAACAACATCGAAAGGGGTGGCAATAAATTTTTTAAGCCCTTCTTCTCCATCCGCAGCTTCGTCAATTTTGTATCCTTCGTAACTCAAAATTTCCGATAAAGTCTTGCGGATTGCTTTTTCGTCATCAATAATTAAAATACTAGCCATAACTAATAAGGTGATTTTTTATTAAGGTAATGCCTGTGGTTAAAGAAAATATGTGTAAAAATAATGATTTATAATCTTCAAACGCTGCGTGGCTTTACCCTATTTATTTGTTAAATAATATTAAGGAGCCATTCATAACTTGCACAACCTAATTCGCTTTAAGTATAATTAATTTTGCTAAGTGTGATAGCGGTTGTATATAAGCCTGCGGAGATTGCTATTTATAAATGACCATTCTCAATGGAGGTAAAAATAACTGTAAAGCTGCACTAAACGCTGTTTAAATACATGCCTATAATGGCGTGCCCCCTAAGCTGCGCAAGCGGTGGCCGGGCTATTCGCTACAATCTTTTTTTGCGGGCGGCCCGACAAAAAAAGGATTTTCGCTACTATCCCTCACGCGTAGGCGCAAATACCCTGCACTTTTTTTTGTAGTTTTAAAAGCTAAGTATTTAATAGAAATTATCCATGGTGCCTAACTTATTAATAATAAACTTTAAAGCCATATTATTTACAAAACCCTTTTATCAGCAAAAAAATCATCTGCATCAATCTTATATTCAACTAACATAAACCCTTAACTTTATCCCACATAAAAAATATTAAAAGCATTTGTTTATGAAGGCAGCATTAGTAAAAGTTAATAAAAAACTACTCGTAATTGCTTCGCTTATAGCTATATTAATGTTAGGCGTTGCTGGCACTACGCCGCCTTTGAAACAAAATAATTTTAAAAATTTAAAAGTGTTGCCACAAGATATAAGCAAAGAGGCATTGCAGTCAATAATGCAAGAATTTAAAGAAGGGCTCGGCGTTAATTGTGCCTATTGCCATGCTAAAGCAAATAGCACTTTAAACAGTATAGATTTTGCAAGCGACTCAAACCACATAAAAGAAGAAGCCAGGTACATGATGCGGATGACGCTCCAATTAAATAAAGAAAGTTTTCAAGTAAAGCAGCCATTGCTTGGCGACCCTAATATGGTGATCACCTGTTACACCTGCCACCACGGCAACACCTTTCCCGATACTAAAATGGCAGATACAATGCCACATAAAGCAATGCTGATACTTGCAGATTCGTTGCGTAATAAATAAATTATTTGCCCCAGCATCCGTTTCCCTAAAAATTATTTTTTTTCACAAATAACAATTGCCTTTAAAATAATTAAAAACAAGCTATATGAATGAAACAACTGTAACGGTTATTAAAGACACCTCAGCAAACCCGGGACCATTAGGGCTTTTAGCCTTCGGCATGACGACCGTGCTATTAAACTTGCACAACGCCGGCTTCTTCGAAATGAATGCGATGATACTGTGCATGGGTATTTTTTACGGTGGGCTGGCACAAATAATAGCTGGCATAATGGAAGCAAAAAAGAACAACAGCTTTGGCCTAACCGCATTTATATCTTACGGTTTTTTCTGGCTCACATTGGTGGGGCTAATAGTATTTCCCAAGCTTGGCTGGATGACGGCTCCATCTAAAAGTGGCATGATTGCGTACTTATGCATGTGGGGCATATTTACTGGCTTACTTTTTATTGGCACGCTAAAAATTAGCAAGGCGTTACAATTTGTGTTTGCTTCGCTCACCATCTTATTTTTTCTATTGGCAATTGGCGATGCAACGGAAAATGCAACCATCAAAACGTTTACTGGCTTTGAAGGGATTATTTGTGGTGCATCAGCAATTTATGCAGGCGTTGCCACATTGCTGAACGAAGTATATGGACGGGCTATTTTTCCACTAGGCATTGTTATAAAAAACTAAGCATTGCCTTAATAATTGTGTAATTAATTTGCTTTAAAATATCAAATAAAAAATACATGGCCAAAACCTGTTACAAAAAAATATCACTAACGTTTTTAACGGCTTTCATTTATTTTATTTCGGTTGCGGCATCGGTAGATACGGTGCTTACCTACAGCCCATCTATGAAAAAAAATATAAAAGCAGTAGTAATAAAACCTGATAGTTATAGCAACGGCAATAAAGTACCTGTGGTTTATTTGCTGCATGGCTACAGCGGCGACTACTCCAATTTTATAAAAAAAATACCAGCGCTTACCCGCTATGCAGATGAGAACAATATGATGCTCGTTTGCGCAGATGGCAACTTTGGCAGCTGGTATTTGGATAGTCCGTTAGATAGCAGCTGGAAGTACGAAACCTACGTAGCCACTGAATTAGTAAACTGGATTGATGCCCATTATACAACCATAAAAAGCCGCACCGGCAGAGGGATAACTGGCTTAAGCATGGGCGGGCATGGTGCATTGTACCTAGCCTTCAGGCACCAGGATATTTTTGGCACCTGCGGCAGTATGAGCGGCGGTGTAGACCTGCGCCCGTTTCCGTTAAACTGGGATTTATCTAAAAGGCTGGGCAGCTACGCAAAATTTCCAGAAAGATGGGAAGCCAGCAGTATCATCAACCTTACACATTTATTGGTTGCAGATTCCCTGGCCATTATTTTCGATTGCGGCACCGATGATTTTTTCTACAAAGTAAACAATGAGCTGCACGATAAATTGATGCTCAACAATATACCCCACGATTTTACAAGCCGACCCGGCGGACATAGCTGGGAGTATTGGTCTAACTCAATCGGTTACCAATTGTTGTTTATGAAAAAGTATTTTGATGGGACAGGTAAAAAGAAGAATTAAACAGTTTTACTAACTTTTTCATTAAAGATGCTTACTGAAAAATTAACATCGTTATTAGCCACAGATTACAAGACGTTAATAACAGAATTACTTTATTAACTTTGAGTATAAACATTCAGTGATGACAACGCTACATACAATTATAAAAGAGATAAAAGATGTTCCGGTCAGCAGGTTAGAAGAGTTGTATCAATTTGTTCATTCACTAACTCCCAGAAATAAGAAAACTGAAGATATCCGCAAAAAGATATTGTCGTTTGGTGGAGCTTTTAGCAATATGGATGAAAACGACTATAATGAGTTCGTTGACCATACAAAACAAACAAGGAAGAATCTTTTTAACTGTAATGTCGACTTATGAAACCTTCTATTCTGGACACAGATATTCTATCCAAATTTTAAAAAGGTAATGCAAAAGTCATTGCCAGGGTTAACGAACACGTTGCGGAGTATGGCTTTGTGAGCTTAAGTATCATCACTTATTATTAAACTTAAATGGATTGTTATATAAAGATGCAAGAAAACAATTAGTAAAATTCGAAGGGCTTGTAGCCTTGAACAAAGTAATCCCTTTAACATTACCTATGGCAAAAGCAGCAGCTACAATCCACGCAGAACATAGAAAAAAAGGAACTGAAATAGGGCATACTGATACCTTAATTGCAGGTATAGCCATGGTAAGTGAGTTACAGCTTGCTACAAATAATACGGAACATTTTAGGAGGATAAAGGAATTAAAAATTATAAACTGGACAAAGTAAGCCCAGCTATAAAGAAGTTTTTTAAAAGATAATTAAAACTACTTAACCACCTCCAACCCCCATCCCAAACCTTAGTAATTTTATAATAAATAATTATATATGGATGTACAGATTGAGCCTTCATGGAAAGAAGTGCTTAAAAATGAATTTACTAAGCAGTATTTTTTAGAAATAGTAACCTTTTTAAAAATAGAAAAAAATGCAGGCAAGGCCGTTTATCCCCCAGGGCCATTAATTTTTAATGCCTTTAACCAAACACATTTTGATAATATAAAAGTTGTTATACTAGGGCAAGACCCTTACCATAACCCCGGCCAGGCACATGGGCTAAGCTTTAGTGTTCAAAATGGCGTAAAGCCGCCCCCATCGCTGGTTAATATCTATAAAGAAATTCGGAGCGACCTTAATATTGCCATGCCTGTTGGTAATGGAAACCTTACGCACTGGGCACAACAAGGCGTGCTGTTGCTAAACGCTATTTTAACAGTAAGGGCAAATGAGCCGGCCAGCCACTCTAAAATTGGGTGGATGAATTTTACCGACACCGTCATAACTAAAATTTCTGATGAAAAAAAAGGTGTAATTTTTCTTTTATGGGGTAAATTTGCACATGAAAAGCAATTGCTGATCGACGAAACAAAACATTTTGTTTTAAAAGCAGCCCATCCTTCTCCTTTTAGTGCGGATAAAGGTTTTTTTGGTTGTAAGCATTTTTCAAAAACAAATGGCTTATTAACACAACAAGGCCTATCTCCTATTGATTGGAAATTATTAACTCCCTGATAGCTTAAAGCACATCAGGATACAACCAAAAGTTTTGGCCAATACAGCAACCGACCATGCATCAAAAACCACTTCATTTAAAGAGGTATGTGGCAATATTTTGGGCCGCATATGGGCTTTTTGGGGCCTTATTTCTTTTGCCGGCACATTCTTTATTATTTTTATCCCTTCAATGATATCTTATTTAATCCCAGGGCCAAAAGGGCAGGATTACTTTATAGCCGTATCCCGCATTTGGATGTGGACATGGATTAGGATGATTGGCTGTCCGGTAAAAATTACCGGACTTGAAAATTTTAAAAAAGGGCATACTTATGTAGTTGTCTACAACCACAATGCACTTTTAGACGTTCCCTTATCGGCACCATTTATACCCGGCGGCAACAAAACCATTGCGAAGGCTTCTTTTGCAAAAGTGCCTATTTTTGGGTATTTCTATAAAAGAGGCTCTGTACTGGTAGAAAGGGACGATGCCCGCAGCAGGGTTAAGAGTTTTGAGGAAATGAGGAAAGTTTTGCGGTCTGGCATACACATGTGCATTTACCCGGAAGGCACCCGCAACAGGACGGCAGAGCCCATGAAGCAATTTTTTGATGGTGCTTTTAAATTGGCCATCGATACAAAAAAAGAAGTAATACCCTGCCTAATAATCGGAACAAAAAAAGCAATGCCCGTGCATAAGCCTTTTTACCTGGTACCAACAAGGCTGCAAATGCATTACCTGCCGGCTGTATCATCAGAAGGCTCTAAAGCACCGGCATTAAAAGATAAAATATTTAACATCATGAAAGAACATTACGTAGCAAACGGTGGTAAATGATTATCTATTTTGCCAGTTAATGCAGACGTAATTTTCAGATTAGTTTTAAATGTGTATTTTTGAGAGAATAGCAGTATTTACTTTATTATTATTGTTCAAACTACAATATTGTTGAACGTTTTTTAAAACCAAATGGTGTTTCTTAGATATGAAAAAAAAGGTTACAAAGATAGGAGTACTGACATCTGGAGGCGATGCCCCTGGTATGAATGCCGGTATAAGAGCAGTTGTGCGTACAGGCATTTATAACGGGCTGGAGGTGTATGGTATTATGCGTGGTTACAATGGCATGGTAGAAAACGATATTTTTAAAATGGAAAGCCGAAGCGTTGCCAATATTATACAACGGGGCGGTACCATTTTAAAAACAAGCCGCTGCAAAGAATTTTTTACTCCCGAAGGAAGAAAAAAGGCTTATGATAACCTTACAAAATTAGGTATCAACGGCCTAGTTATAATTGGCGGGGATGGCAGTTTCAGGGGCGCACAAACTTTTAGCAACGAATACGATATCCCCTGCGTTGGCTTGCCAGGCACTATTGATAAAGATATTGCCGGCACCGATTTTACCATTGGTTTTGATACCGCAGTAAACACCGCCGTAGAAGCTATAGATAAAATACGCGATACGGCAGATGCACATGACCGTTTATTTATTATTGAGGTAATGGGCAGGGATGCCGGTTATATTGCCCTTCACAGCGGCATTGCTACGGGTGCAGAAAATGTGTTGATACCAGAACGCAAAACCGATATAGAAGAAGTAATTAAGCAATTGGCTGAAAAAGAAAGAAGGCATAAATTAGTAAACCTTATTGTAGTTGCCGAAGGCGATGAATTTGGCGGTGCTGATGAAATAGCAAAAATTATTAAAGAACGTTTACCCATGCAAGATGTAAGAGTTTGCATACTAGGGCATATACAAAGAGGCGGTTCCCCAACTTGCTTTGATAGGTTGATTGCAAGCCGCATGGGCTATAGCGCTGTTGAATGCTTGATGGAAGGAAAGTTCAATGTATTTGTCGGCATGATCAATAACCGCATGCACTACATACCACTAAACGAAGCAGTTAAAAAGAAACAACGCATAAGCGAAGAATGGATGAAGATTGTAAAGATATTAGCCAGTTAGGGAAAACAAAAAGTTTACTTATTAAGCAAGCTTTTTTAAAATTGTATTACCTACTTTTGGCCAACAAAAAATAACCAATAACCAAACAAAAAATAATGAGCAAACACCTGGGTAAATACCTGCACGCTGATATGGATAAAGAAGCTGGTATTCAACACACTATTAAAAGAACAAAGATTGTTGCAACTGTAGGGCCAGCCTGCTCTACTTACGAAAAATTGTTGGACCTTGTGAAGGCTGGCGTAAACGTTTTTCGTTTAAATTTCTCTCACGGGGCTTACGAAGATAAAAAAATGATCATTGATTTTATCAGGGAGATAAACCGCACAGAACCTTATAACATAGCCATTTTAGGAGATTTGCAAGGCCCTAAACTTAGAGTAGGCGACCTGGAAAATGGACAGATAGAATTAAAAGATGGCAGCCAATTTATTTTTACTACAGAAAAAGTAATTGGCACCGCACAAAAAATATATGTTAGTTACGCTAACCTTGCTAAAGATGTAAAAATAGGAGAACGCATATTTTTAGATGATGGCAAAATGGAAGTTAAAGTTGAAGAAATATTAAACGATAAAGAAGTAAGGATCTCGGTAACATTAGGTGGCATATTGTTTCCTAAAAAAGGTGTTAACCTGCCAGATTCTGCGTTGACAATGCCTTCGCTTACTGAAAAAGATATCGCCGACCTTGATTTTATTATTAGCCAGGACCTAGATTGGATAGCCCTTTCATTCGTTCGCCATGCCGATGATATCATCGATTTAAAAAGGCGTATTAAGGCGCAAAACAGCAAGGCAAAAGTTATCTCTAAGATAGAAATGCCGGAAGCCTTAAAAAATATCCGTGACATTATTGTTGAAAGCGATGGTATTATGGTTGCCCGTGGCGACTTGGGTGTTGAAGTGCCTGTTGAACAAGTGCCAATCATCCAAAAAGAAATTATACGTAAATGCATGCACCGGGCAAAACCTGTAATTGTTGCTACGCAGATGATGGAAAGTATGATGGA
>JANXVN010000263.1 GCA_025351645.1 Ferruginibacter sp. | reverse complement strand
CAAGTAGTTCACTAATGCGTTTCGGGGTTGTTCGCATCCGCTCTGATACCTTGTAATTTGCTCCCTTATTTTAACATTCAGCCCTTCCCTTTTGATACAGTAAGGAAGCACCCCTGTAGCTTAAAACAAAGATCAGTATGCTCGAACAGGCCATGTACCGGCGGAACATTGAAAAAGCCTTTTTGCAGGTTGAGCGCAACAAGGGCGCAGGTGGGGTAGATCAGCAATTATTACTTGGCGGGATGATAGGATTATAGTTAATGATGATTAGGATATATATGCCGCCAAAGTTGGTACAGATGGTTTTTTAATAACTGCCCTAAAAAAATAGAATACGGTTGCTGATGGTAACTGGAATGGCCCAGAAACTTGGGAAGGCAATATTGTACCTCCTACCGGTGCTGATATTGTTATCCGTAACAATGTTATGGCAAATATAAATGCCACTTGCAATAGCCTCATAGTAGAAAGTACCGAAATATTTACTGTTAATACTGGCATTAACAGTACAGTGTTGCACTAAAGCTTAAATTTTATTATGCGGCTTTAGAAAATGCTTGCCGCATAATAAAAATCCATTCACCACCTCTCCAACCCCAACACCTTCTTCCCCAACTCAGATAATTCAGCGGTTGTATATTTCGTCTGCTCCCATTTACGTGGGTCTCCCGGAAAAGCGTAGCCTTCGGGTGCTATCCTGTCTCTCCAGGAATTGATCCTCCATTGGCGCAACGCTTCGTTGTCTTCTTCGGCAGGCATCATGGAAATGTATTGGGCAATGCGCACTTTATCTTTACTGTTATTCGGTCGTATGCCATGTGGTTCGGCACTGTTGAAAATTAGTAGGTCGCCTGCTTCCAGCTTTACTTTTATCAGCTCAAAGCCTGTGGTGTCTGGCTTATAATGGTCACGGGTTTCGGGTTGTGTCAGCTTCCAGGTATCGTAGGTGCGAAACAGTTCCGGTATGCATTGAAAGCCGCCCATGTTCTCGTCCGTCTGGTCTGCCAGCGCTAGTACGCCTTGTACATTTTGTGGCTTTGTTTCGGGGTCGTAGTCCCAATGTATAAAGCCTTTGTAGTCGTGCCCGGGGCGGAGTGGAAAATTTAAATTGGCCCTGTCGATGGTGCACCATAATTTTTCGGTGCCCCATATATCTGCGAAGGAGGCATGTACTTTCGGCATCTGGCGGTTATCCCATAAAGTTTGGTGGTTGTACACTTCCACCATGCCGGTGTTGGTTAATTCTTTCATCTGCATTTCGGCACGTGCTGGGGCGTACCAGGTTTCCGGGTCGTTAGGGTCTTTTTCATCAAACTCCCACAAAAAATCAGCCGTTCTTTTTACCTGCTCTTTTGGTACTGCATTTTTAATAATCACATAGCCATTCTGTTTCCAGAATTGCCAGTCGGCCTCGCTTAATACCCGTAAAGGTTCGCCATTGCTTCGGTCGCTTAGTTTCAATTTGCTGCTAGTGGCAGTGCTGGGGTTACCGGGGATATCTTTATGCCCATCGTTTTGAGCCATCGTGGGTGCCATTGTTTGTTGTTGCATGATACAAGTTTTATGTTATTGACTAATACAAAAATCCATAAAATTTACCATCGCCCCAGCAACTGTAATGACTAGTTTATGCTCTCCATTGACAATTTTGCATCTTTTTTACAGAAAAAACTATCTTTATTAAGTAAAATCTACCATCATGAAAATTCAACTGGAAAAAGTAGTCACAAATAAAGGGCAGTCGTTCAGGCTGTTTACCCCTAGCCTGCGCAATCATTTTTACTGGCATTACCACCCTGAGTTTGAGCTTGTGTATGTAGAAGCTGCGGCAGGCATTAGGCATGTTGGGCAGCATGTATCCAGCTACCTGCAAAGCGACCTTGTTTTAATTGGCGCCAACATTCCCCACCTCAATTTTGATTATGGCTTAAAGGTTGATTATAAGCAAATAGTAGTGCAATTAAAAGAAGATTTTTTAGGCACAGCGTTTACCAATACGCCCGAATTTAAAGCGATAGAAAAACTTTTTAGCAAAGCATATCTTGGGCTTTCTTTTACCGGGCAAACTAAAATAATAGTGGTAGAAAAGTTACGGCAGATGCAAGCCCTGGATTACTTTAGCCAATTGCTGATATTGCTTGAAATACTACAGCTATTAGCAACTTCCACCGAAGTAATTGTATTGAACGAAATGGGTACGTCGATAAAAATTTTTATGAATGATAAGATACGCATGTCGAACGTGTACGAATACATCAATAGCAATTTTGATAAGTCTCCGGATGTAAATTTTATAGCGGCGCAAGTACACTTAAGCACGGCTGCTTTTTGCCGGTATTTTAAAAAGCAGGCCAACATGACCTTTACAGAATTTGTAAACCAGTACCGCATCAGCCAGGCAAAAACATTGTTGCTGCAAGATAAAAACATCTCTGAAACGGGCTATGCCGTTGGGTTTGAAAGCATATCGCACTTTACGAAGCTGTTTAAAAAAAGTACCGGGCAAAACCCTTCGGCTTTTAAAAAGCAATATTTGCAACAATAATTCCATCATACAAACTTAACATCCTTATCTCTTTAAAAACATATCTTTATACGTAACCTTTTATTTGTATGAAGATATTATTACCCTTAATTTTTATTTTACTTTTTTTTTCTGCAAGTTCACAAACGGTCAATAAATCCGTCAGGGTTTATTATGATGTTAATGGCAACCATGTTTTTGATGGGGTGGATTCGGTGCTGGCGAACAGGCAGGTGGTTGCTTATAAAAATCGTTTGGCCTTAACGGCCGGGGTTACAGATAATGCAGGGCTTTACCATGTTGCATTAGATACTGGCACTTACACTTTGGGCTTAAATGCAATTATATCGCAACACTATAAAGACTTTAGCCAACCGGCTAAAATATATACTTCGCCAACTACGGAAATAATTGATTTTTCGTATCAGCAAAGAGATAGTATTGAAAGCATAAGCTGCACCATTCAACCAGATAACAATGATTTTACAATCCCTGTTTCTGGAGGCAGCTTTAATTATACTTTACATTATGGCTACCAGGGTTCTTTGCACACCATACCGGCAACCGTTACAGTAAATTATAATCCAATGCCGTTAAGTTAAGGATCTATATGTTTGTCTTTACCTCACCCTAACCCTCTCCAAAGAAGAGGAAAGGTCTTAACTTAACGGCATTGAATTATAATCCCAAAATAAGCTTATTAAATGTATCTCCTGTGCCAAGTTTTACCAGTAGTGGCAAGTTGCAATGGAATTTGCCAGCCGTGCAATCTTTTAGCTCCGCAGCTATAAAGCTTACTTTCCGCTATCCTGCATCAGGCGATACGGTAGGGCATTATTCATTGTCGCCCAAATTTATACCCGGAGTTATAACAAGCGCTTATATTAATAAAAATATGTACGACTTTACTGGTTCTTTTTACTTTGGCGAACATGCTGCTATAGGCGCTACCAGCGGTGTAAAATGGATCAGGCATTTTGCCAGTGAACAAAATACCAATCAGCAACTGGATGATGAATGCATGTCGGTAGATACTACTCAAAAAGGCGATGGCTACTTTATTGCCGGTTATAAAGGTTATAACTCGAATGCAACGGATGCCTGGTATAGCGTTCCTTTTATTGCAAAGCTTAATAAAGATGGCTTATCTGTTTGGGAGAAGCAGGTAGATTCTTCAGCAGGCAAAAGCCTTTTTGATGCTATTACTACCATAAAACATACTGCTGATGGAGGGTGTTAGGTTTTAGTCACCAACATACCTTTTCCAAATCCAAATGGTATGAGCAATTATAGTCCTTTGGTTACCAAATTCGATGCCGTTGGAAACCTGCTGTGGAGCAGGGCCATCCGTGGGGTCAGGGTACGAAGATTATGGCAATGATATGGTTATTTTGCCAAATGGCAGTTGCCTAATTACGGGGCGTACCTAAAGCCACGATGGAGATTTGCACACACTACGGGCGACACCACTAACTTTAGTGCGTTTGTTACAAAGCTTTCGCCTGGTGGCAATATTATTTTTACTAAATTTTATGGAGGCGACGAATATGCTGAAGGCTATACGTTTGCGGCCTTAACTAATGGCAGCTTTTTTTTACTGGCGGCCACCCAATCTATTGATGGCGATATTGTTGGGGCGCATACACATAATGTTGAAAGTATAGATGGTGCATATACAAACTTTTTTAACGAAACCTGGATTTTAAACATTGATGCAAGTGGCAATATAATATGGAGCAAATGTTTTGGTGGCAGCTAAAGTAGTTTTTTTGTAGGTGCCGCAGAAAACAATGGCGGCATTTTATTAATTGGTGGTACTGACTCAAAAGATGGAGACTTGCCTTATTATTCTGAATCGATGACATCGCTTTGGGCATTACAAATTTCCATGACAGGCAATATTTTATGGAGCAAACAGTACAAATTATATAAGGGGTACCAGGATAGCAATTATATGTCAAGCCCTATCCCTGATTATTATAACAATAGCCTTCTTTCTAATCTGCATAAAACAAAGGATGGCAATTTTGTACTGGGAGGTACGGTAACCGATAAGTACGGTACCATAAAAAGCATGCATGGCGATGCCGATTTTATGCTGATGAAGATAAATACAACGGGTGATATAATTTGGCAAAAGGCAGTAGGCGGTACGCGGTTCGACCAGTTAAATGATATACAGCTAGATAATAACGATGACATTGTTTTTGTTGGCACCTTAGCATCTGACAGTGATGACCTTTATCAGCATTCCACCAATCACAAGATTATGGTAGTCGGCAAAATCGGCATCACCAACATTATTAAGGGCCAGGTGTTTATCGATAATAACAACAACCACATTAAAGATGCTGGTGAACATTAGCATAACCTGTTTGTAGAAATTAAATACACGACATTATCATTGCTCCAGCGGAGCAACCTGCTTGATAATGTATCAGCGTATAAAAATAATAAAGCCTATAACAAACACAGGCTCCCCTATGCCAGCGGCATAACCTGTTTGTAGAAATTAAATACACGACATTATCATTGCTCCAGCGGAGCAACCTGTTGTATCGGTATAACATTATTTTATTCCCTGGTTACCTTTAAAAAATTAATCGTAAAATCCAAATAAATATTATCTTTAAAAGCAATGCTGAACAAGGCCAACAGGTTAGTATATTCAGTTTTAAAAGATTGAATGGCATGATGTTGTTTTTATTTGGCTAAGTATTTGCATACTTAATCTATCTGCGATTTACCATATGAAAATGCACCATATCCCGTCTGCCATTCAAATTTTCCTACAATAAATTCTTTATCGTTAATCCAATTATTACTTGACCTTTTTATATCCTTCACCAAGTCAGCAATGATGATGTTATTGCTACAAATAGGTTGCTCTGCTGAAGCAATGTGGCCCTGAACATTTTTTATCCTGAAATACCCTGGCAACTTTATAATACAATAGTTATAAACCAATCTTCTCATTCACAATTTTAAGTATTGCAGCTTCTTCAGCAAGGGCATTATTTTGGATAGCGTTTCCGCTGGCAATAATATCATCAACAAAATTTTTATCATTATAGCCCGCCGCGTTGATGCGTACATTCATAAACGCACCCATCACCGCACTACGGGCGCAAAGTGCACCTACGCCAGCATCTGACACAGAATTTGGATTGCCAGTTTCTGCCATAGCTTTAATAACCGTAAGGCTAGCGTATGCCAGCTCCATTACTTTAAACGGGATTTCGATGGCGTATTTTGTGGCTTGTTGTATGGTATTGGTACGCAATTGTTTTTCATCTTCGGTTGTTTTGGGCAAACTAAATGCTTCCATAATTCCGTTGAAGGCTTTTGTATCTGCATCTACTAATTTTACCAATTCATTTTTATATTCCTGGCCTTTTGCTGCCCAATCGCTAAACTCTAGCCAGCGTTCGTCCCATCCTTTTTTATGGGAAGATAAATTGGCAACCATCGTGGCTAATGATATCCCTAATGCACCGATATATGCAGCAATAGAACCGCCGCCGGGTGCAGGGCTTTCGCTTGCTGTTTCATCTGCAAAATCATTCAGCGCCATGTTTATTAATTTACTATCTGCTTTATTAGCTAGCATATATTCAATGATCTTTTCTTCCGGCTTGAAAGGTGCCAGCTCACCCAGCCCCATTGATTTGATGGCCATCATTATCAGCTCTTTATCGGATACGCCGATGGAGCGTTGTTGTTTCAGCAAAAAATATTTACCTGCATCGAGCATTGCTTTTAGCGGTATCAAGCCAACGATTTCGCTGCCGGTTACCCTCATGCCACGTTCACCTGCTTTTTTGCATACTTCATCAAACGCAACGTGCACGGGTGTTACATTAATATTGGTTAGGTTGATGGATATCTGCGCAATGCCATATTCTTCTATAAACCAGCCAATAGCTTTTACCGCTTTGAGGCTGCCCGGTAGGTTAATGTTGTTGCCGTGCTCATCTTTTACCGGCTTGCCGTTTTCTTGCTTTACACGGCCTGCTTCCCGAATATCAAATGCAATGGCGTTGGCACGGCGGGTGGATGTAGTATTTAAATTTACATTATAAGCCACTAAAAAATCCCTTGCACCAATTACGGTTGCCCCTCGTTTGGCATCAAAAATTGCAGGCCCAAAATCTGGCTTCCACTCTGGCAATAATATTTTTGTGGCAAAAGCTTCGTATTCTCCGGCACGGATTATTGATAAGTTGCAGCGTTGTTTATTTGGCTGGGCTGCTTCGTATAAATACACCGGCAGGCTTAATTCTTCCCCTACCCTTTTTGCTAATTGCTGTGCATACTTAACGGTTTCTTCCATAGTAATATTTGCGACAGGTATCAGCGGACAAACATCAGTAGCGCCCATACGTGGGTGTTGCCCTTTGTGCTGGCTCATGTCAATTAATTCGCCTGCTTTTTTAATGGCCCTGAAAGCCGCTTCTATAACGGCTTCCGGCTCGCCTACCATTGTTACAACCGTGCGGTTGGTAGCTTTTCCCGGGTCAACATTTAATAGCCTAATGCCTTCAACGGTTTCAATAGCTGCTGTTATTTGGTTAATAATGCCAAGGTCGTTGCCCTCGCTAAAGTTGGGTACGCACTCAATTAATTGTTGCATGGGTTTAAATTTTGCACGCTTATGTGTTGTTGTAAAATGCGTGATTTTTTATTCTTCAAAGATGAATAAATTTATGTTATTATTGCCACTTGCTTTTAATTAAAAATAGGATGCTGATAATAATTCTAAAAGTAGCTTTCCACATTTTCTTAATCAATAAAATATCCATTAATCATTACTTTATCAATCAGGTTGGTGCCAAACGAATAAGGCAAATAGGCAAGCGAAGGAATATTTTTTGTAAAGATGAGATTGGCTTTTTTGCCGATGGTTATGCTGCCTAATTCGTTGTCAAGCCCCATGGCATAGGCGCCGTTTATAGTAGCTGCATTGATAGCTTCTTCCGGCAACATTTTCATTTGTATACAGCTCATAGCAACAACCAAGTTCATATTACCGCTTGGCGATGAGCCAGGGTTATAGTCGCTTGCCAAAGCAATGGCGCACCCGGCATCCATAAGCCTGCGTGCCGGCGCAAAGCCCATGCGCAGAAAAAAAGCCGCTGTGGGCAATAAGGTACAAATGGTTTGTTGTGATGTTTTTGAAGTTGCTTGGTTGCTTAACAAACTAATATCTATATCAGTCATTGTTTCCAGATGATCCAGGGAAATAGCATTTGCTTTTAACCCTGCTTCGATGCCGCCAATACTGTTAAGCTGGTTTACATGCAGCTTTGGTTGTAAGCCATAGGCCTTTCCCGCATGGCATATCTGTGCCATTTCCTGCGGAGAAAAAAATCCATCTTCACAAAACACATCGATATAATCGGCTAACTTATCGGCCGCAATCACAGGCAGCATTTCGTTGATGATGCTGTTGATATACCCTTGATGATTATTTTTAAATTGCAAGGGATAAGTATGTGCGCCAAGGAAAGTAGCTTTGATAGACAAGCTTGATTGTTGCTTTAATTTTTTGATTACACGTAGCATTTTTAACTCAGCTGCAACCGTTAACCCATAACCGCTTTTAATTTCAATAGCACCAGTACCAAGCCTGCTTACTTCTTTTAATCTTTGCCAGGCAAGGTTAAATAATTCTTCTTCGGATGCATTGCTTAATTTTTGTGCGGAGTTTAAAATGCCGCCTCCTTTTGCAGCTATTTCCGCATAGCTTGTTCCTTTTAGTTTATCGATAAATTCATTTTCCCTGCTGGCCGCAAACACAAGGTGGGTGTGGCTATCGCACCAGGCTGGCAGTACCGTGCTGCCTTGCGCATCAATTACGTGCTTAGGCAATTGAGGTACTTTTAATTCCAGCTCGTACATGGCTCCGTACGCTGCTATCGTGCCATCTTCAAGTAATAAAAAAGCATTTTCTATACAAGGCAGTTCAGCCATGGCGGCGCCTTTAAGCAATGTGCTTTGCTCCCGGACGTTTACCAGTTGCTGAATGTTTATAATGATGCAGGATGATGGCATTTAGTGATATGAATTGAATGAAATTATTATTGTAACAAAATTATAAGATTTACGTTTGATAATGTAAATTTTAAAATTGATACCGAAATGATGCAAAATAATTGACACCTTTATTTAGCTGAAACTTACCTGATAAATTAATTAGCGCTTGTACCATTTTAAGTTAACTTTTCTTTTTAATCCTACTCATGGAAAATACTAGAGAATTAATATTTTATCGACATTATTTTGAATAATTTTTTAGTAAATAAACAGAAAAAGTAAAAGAGAAAATTGATTATGTATTATTTGTATTAACGCATATTGAGGTAATCCCTGAAAGGTTTTTAAAGCATATTACAAACACCAAGGGGTTATATGAAATCAGGGTTGAGTGAGGCAACAATATATTTAGGATTTTTTGTTGTTTTGATAAAGGCAAGATTGTGGTGCTTTGAAATGGTTTTCAAAAGAAAACACAAAAGACTCCAAAGAATGAAATTGAATACCCTGTCAAATTAATGAATGACTATTTTTAAAATAAATAATTATGAAAGATGCCAACAAAAAATAAAAACATTACCACATTACAAGACCATCTTACGAGGCAGTATGGTGATAAAGGCATAGCCAAAAGAGTGGAGTTTGAAATAAAAGTAAAAGCCTTTTTAATTGGTGCCGTAATTAAATAAGAAAGACGGCTTGCCAAAATAACACAAGAGCAATTGGCAGAAAAAATTGGTGCTAAAAAAAGTTTTATTTCAAGAATAGAAAATGGAAAAACCGATATCCAGCTGTCAACGCTTTATAGGCTGCTGGAAGTTGGCCTTGGAAAAACTGTTGAGTTAAATGTTTATTGATGCAAGCCAACCCGCTAAAAAATCACTCATTTAAATCTACAACTGCTCCGCAACTTCCTTACCGAACTGCTCTAGCCCTGGGTCTCGTGCGCCCATTAAAAGTAGTACGCAATTATCCGTTAAATGTGGTTTTGCCGCAGCTAAAAATTCATTTCTATCTTCTACAAAAAAAGCATTTTTTCCTAGTGCCTTAATATCGTTTACCAAGTCGTTGGCAGAGATATCTTTAACTGCTGTGCCACCTGCATAGAATATTTCGCTCATCCATATTTCGTCTTGAGGGCGCAACGCTGCCGCAATTTCTTTTACAAAATCCTGCCTTAAAAAACGGGTTGGGCCATAGCCATGCGGTTGAAACCAGGCTATCACTTTATCGCCGATTGGTTGGCAGGCCTCTATGCTTTTAGCACATTTTACGGGGTTATGCGCATAGTCGTCAATTAGCCATACGCCATTTTTATGTGCCAGTATTTGATGACGCCTGTAAATACCTTCGTAGCTGTTTAGTGCTGTGGCACAGGTTTTTAGGTCAACGCCTAGTTGGTTAGCTACTGCAGTGGCAGCTAAGGCATTTTCCATATTTAGCTTACCGACTGTGTTTAAATTAAAATCCGTTCCATTTATATTGAACGAAATAGTTAACCCCTTTTGGATAAATGCTGCGGATGTATAGCCTGCCTCTTCATCAATACCGGTAGCAAAATCATTTGCTGCGTTTACTGATAATTGCTTAGCCAATTCGTTTGACCGGTTTACCACAAATAGCTGTTGCGTATTCTTTTTAAAGATGCCGAATATATCCATCAGCTCAGCAATTTCCTGGTGGTCTTTATCTATGTTTAATAGTAATCCCACTTCCGGATGGTATTGAACTATTGAGCCATCACTTTCATCCGCCTCTATTACCAGCCACTCTCCTTTACCAACTTTTGCGTTGCCAATCTTTCCTTCTTTAATGATGCTGATAAGGCCTGCGCCACTAATAATACCGGGCTGCAAACCGCCGGCAGTAAGGATATCGAACAACATGGCGCTTGTAGTACTTTTGCCGGAAGTGCCACCAACGGCAATTGTTTTTTTGCTTTTAGCTATCAGTGCCAGTACTTCGCTGCGTTTTAAGATGGGTATGTTTAACTGCTTTGCTTTTTGCACTTCGGCAATTGTATCTTCTATTGCTGTTGATACAACTATCAGGTCTGTATCAGCAGTAATGCCCTCACCATTTTGCAAAAAACATTGTATGCCTTCGGCGATTAATTTATCTTTTACGTCATTGTGCTCGCCTTCTTTAAAGTAGCGGTCGCTACCACTTACGTTTATGTGGATGCCGGCTAGGTATTGCGCAATGGCACTCATGCCAGTACCGGCTATACCGATAAAAAAAACGTTCTTAAAGTTGTTGATCCCTGTTATTGTTTTCATACAAATTTATTAGGAGATGGTTTTGTTATGACGTAAAGTGCGGTAAGCAAATGCCAGGCTTATTGCCATAAAGATGCCACCTAAAAAAAATGCCGCACCCGCAAAATGCACCGGCGCGGTAGATTTTGTAAAGTAAGAAAATAACCCTGTCATTAATACCGGGCCAATAATATTGGTGATGCTCATTACGCTTGTAAGCCCGCCCTGCAGCTCGCCTTGTTCGTTGGCCGGTACCTGCGTTGTTATGATAGATTGTAACGCTGGCCCGCAAATACCACCTAAGCAATAAGGCACTAAAAATACAAACATCATCCAGCTTTGGGTGGCTATGGAAAATAGAAATAGCCCGATGGCGTATAACCCTAAACCGATGTACACGCTTTTTTTATTGCCCAGCCAGGGGTTTACAATGCGTATTAAGCCACCTTGTACAACGCCTACCAACAAGCCTACCAACCCCAGGGAAAGGCCAATCATCCTTGGCGTCCAGCTAAACTGTTTGATGCCGAAAAAAGACCAGGTACTTTGCACCGCATTGGCGCCCATGTACACCAGGAAAAATGATATGATCAACCCGCCAACGGCTGGGTATTTTTGTAAACGTTTTAAGCTGCTGATTGGATTGGCACGCTTCCATTGAAAATCGCGGCGATTCTCTGAGGATAACGATTCTGGCAAAACAAAGTAGCCATACAAACAGTTTACCAGGCTTAAGCCTGCGGCAACAATAAACGGCACCCTAACGCCAAACTCGCCTAACAAACCGCCAATTACAGGCCCCAATATAAAGCCAACACCAAATGCCGCGCCTACCATGCCAAAGTTTTGTGCCCGGTTTTGTTCGTTGCTAATATCTGCTATGTAGGCGGTGGCGGTAGTAAAGCTTGCGCCTGCAAACCCTGCAATAATGCGGCCTATAAATAACCAGGCAATTGACGGTGCCATGGCAAGAAAAATATAATCGATACCAAGACCTAATAATGATAATAACAAAACGGGGCGCCTGCCATATTTATCACTTAGGTTACCTAGCAAAGGCGCAAATAAAAATTGCATGCTGGCATAAGCAAAAGCCAGCCAGCCACTGTATTTAGAGGCTTCGCTTACGGTGCCGTGTATTAGCTGTTGTATTAAGCCGGGCACTACGGGGATTATTAGGCCGATGCCAGTTACATCTATCAATAAAGTAATGAAAATAAAACTTATTGCCGCAGTACGTTTGGGAGCCATTATAATGTGTTGTTATAAAACAAAGATAAGCAGCTAATTACAATGCTGTTGACGATGCTGCAAATAAATAAACCTGCACCATAACTGGGTTTATAGTTACTTGATGTGTAGCAGATTTACGCGTTAGGGATAGCAACGGAAATCCTTTTTTTGTCGGGCCGCCCGCAAAAAAAGATTGTAGTGGATAGCCCGGCCCTTTGCCGCCGCGGCTTGGGGAACGCACCATTTTTAAAAGCTGCCGGTTACTTTTTAAACATAAAATATACCGCGCCAATTAAAAAAATAAAGCTCACAAGGTACTTCCATTGCAAGGGTTCTTTTAAATATAACACTGCAAAAAAGGCAAATACAACCAGCGTAATTACCTCTTGCGTTATTTTTAATTGAAAGCCCGTCATGCCGCTTAAATAGCCTAACCTGTTGGCTGGCACCATTAAGCTGTATTCAAAAAAGGCTATTGCCCAGCTTATTAAAATTGCCTTCCACAGGGGCAAGCCTTTTTCTTTTAACAACCCATACCAGGCAAACGTCATAAAACAATTGGAGGCAATTAATAAACCTATTGTCCGAAGATTCATCGTATAAAATTATAAATAACAAAATTATAATTTTTTTTGTGGAGTGGCTTAACTAGTTATTAAATATTAAAAAAAATTGGCATGATTTTAGAAAATACCTATATTGTAACAATAATTTTAAACACTTATCAATTTTATATTCCAGTTAACTTACCATACTCATTTTTTACTAACATATAAACCAATAAAACATGGCTTTCGAAAATTTTCCACCGGCTCAACCAGTGCCTTCCTCTCCCACACCTAAGCAGGGAAAAGACTGGCGCACTTTTTTATCGATTATCCTTGTAATAGCATTGCTTGGAACATGGGGTTATATTATTTACGACAAGAACAGGACCAAAGAAGTTATACAACAAAAAGACACCCAGTATACTGCGGTAGTAACGGAAAAAGATACGCTGCAAAGCCTGCTGGATGAGGCTACAAACCGCTATGATGCATTAAAGACAACCAATGCGAAAAAGGATAGCACCATTACCACAAAAGACAGGGATATTGCTAGTAAAAAAGCGCAGATACAATCTTTGCTTAGCAAGAAAAACGCTACTGCTGCAGAATTGAAACAAGCACGTGACATGATTGCTTCGCTTAACACAGACATATCGGATTATAAAGTGCAGATTGAAACTTTAAAAGGACAGAACGTAGTGCTGACGCAGGAAAAGGAAGTAGTAACGAAAGAACGTAATAGAGTTCGGCAGGATTTTGACTCTGCTAAAACAGTTATTAAACAACGTGAAAACCTGATTGATATAGGCTCTACATTACACGCTGCCAACTTTAATATTTTAGGTATACAAGAAAAGAAAGGCGGCAAAGAAAAAGAAACAACAAAAGCTAAAAAGGTAGATAAAGTGCGTATTTCTTTTGACCTTGACGAAAATAAAATTACTACAACAGGCCCAAAAGATTTATATATTATAGTAACAGCGCCTGATGGGAACCCTGTTTCGGTAGAGGCTCTTGGATCTGGCAAGTTTACTACCAGGGATGGCGGTGAAAAAACGTATACGCAAAAGCAAAGCATTGATTACATACAAGGGCAGAAACAACGTGTAAATGTTGACTGGAAACAGAACTCGCCGTACAAGGTTGGCGATTATAAAATTGAAGTTTACAACAATGGCTTTAAGATTGGCGAAGGCACCCGCCACTTTAAGAAAGGCGGATTGTTTGGATAATTTTTTTTATTAAAATATAAAAATGCCCTGGAATTTTTCGGGGCATTTTTGTTTTAAGGAAGTTTGGCAGGTAATTTTTTGGAGGTAAGGCGGTAAGGCGTTTTTTTAATGAAGCTGTTATTTTACACTGAGTTTTTTACTGCCCCGGCCAATATAGCCTCCGTGCTTTCAAAGGAGGGTTTTGGAAGTATTCAAATTTAAAACCCTTTTACAATTAGCAGCGTTAGGAACCCTCCTTTGGAGTGCAGGGAGGCTTTGTACTTTGGTTTTTCTGTCATCTATTATCACCATGTATGGGGCTTATGCTGATTGGATTTTTCTTTTTTAAATGGTAGCTACTATGCAAAAAAGCAAAGTTGCGGTTATAGATTATTGGTACTATCCTTTTCAAATTTATAAGTCATCGAAAATTTAGTTGCCTATTTAAAAAATAGCCCTGATTGTTGCTTGCCCAATGTGCACAATCCTTGTTGTGCCTGGCTTTCGCCCATCGTATTGAATGCTCATTTCTATATTGCCTGCCAGCCTTTTAGTGTAGGTAAGGTTCCATAAATAATTTTTGCCGGGTAGCAACCCTTCCAGCATAATATACCCCACGGTGGAGTTTGGCGAGGCCGCATTATCTGCAGATAAAAATTTTATGGTGTTAAATGAAAACTTTGCGTTGATGGTGCTATTTGAAAGTACGTTGTATTTTACTTCTGTACTAATAGCGTTGTTGGTAAGCCTTTCTAAAAAACCGATGGTATTTTTTTTATCGCTGAAGCTGTAATATGCCGTTACCCGTAAATTGCTACCGTACGTATAACTTAGTGCAGGCTCAGCTATTTTTTGCATAATGCTGTAGTTCCTGTTATCAAATTTAGAAGTGTTCAATTCATTATTTACAGAGCGCAAAATTAAGTTGGCAGTAATTTTTTTATTTAAGTTAAAGCGGGCCTTAAAATTAAGGTTACGCAGTTTCCTGCTTTCTACACCATACGTCAATAGCGACTTTCCGCTACTAAGGCTATGTGTTAGGTCCATGCCCCATTTGCTGCTGGTGCGGTTATAAAAGAAGGAATTTGATAAGAAGGAACTTAGGGTAAGCAAGGTAGTATCCACCAAGTTTTTAGTAAAGGGATTAAATTGGAACGAGCCGGTAGAGATATTCTTTTTATTGATTTGCAAAGAAGAGGAAGTACTAATTTTTGTGAGCATTTTTTTAATGCCTTTAGCAGTTGCCATTTTGATGATGGCGCGTGGGTTAATATCTACACTATAATTAAACGTAACGTAATTAGCCTTTACATACACATTGGTAGGCGTGTTAATACGGATGTACGTGCGCTGGTCGGGGAACAGGGCAATTTCAAATTCATTCAATTCCGCAATGCCATTGTGGTTATAATCGTTCCAGGTGTACTCGCCCTGGCCTGCTGGTACCTGCACATAAGTAAATTCTCTTTTCTGCTCCTGCCCCGCTCCTACTTCGTATAAAACGTTTCCGGTTACCAGCCCTTTCCATTCGTTAAAGTAATATTCCATCCTTCCCAAAAGGCTTTCATCTGGTTTTTGTGACGTTAGTAATGCATTGGTAATTTCCAGTTTACGGTAAGTAAGGTTAAACTTTAATTGGCGATGCTCATTTTTTAATAGTTCTGTACTAAGGTTATAGTTGTTGCTTTTATTAGCAACAGTTAAGGTTTTTGAAAGGGGATAAAGATCGTTACGTGTAAAATAACTAAGGCTCCATTTATTTAATTTGGCAGGGTTGGATTTTACATACACTTGCCATGTATTAAAAGCAAAACTTAGGGAAGACAAAGTATCTGTTAGTTTATCTGTGATAGTATTCCGTTCACCAGAATAACTTACACCAATAGATATGTTGCGGTATTTTTTAAAGAGCTTATTAATATCGATGCTGGGCCGCAGGTAATTAGTTCTTTGCAATTGGCTGGTACTTTTAGTGAGGCTTACCTGATCGGTTATTTTCCAATCTTTAATGGCATAATAATGATTCAATATTTGCCTGATGCCATTGAAGTTATCACTTCGGTTATAATTAATTACTTCGTATTTTACCTGGTTACCCATTTTGTCTTTAAGCTGAAACGAAGCGTTGGCAAGCCTTTCATCCGCAGGTGCTATATTATACGGCAAGCTCCAGTCCCTATTAAACTCAACATTTCGTAAACGCTCTAATGGCTTAAAAATACTTTCTACATATTCAAAGCCGGCATTGGTTTGCAGTAGCAAGTTCTTTTTAAAAAGCTTTACTTTTTTATCCTCCTGTATAAATTGAATTTTTGTAGCCACGCCGTTATCATTATTTTTACCTTTGCTCGAAAATAAATTCATATCATATTTACTAGCTGCAAACTCCGTTTTTATCCTTGTTTTTGGGTTGATAAAATACTCGCCTGCCACAGTTACTACTTGCTGCTTTTTGGGTGTTACCAATAAAATTACCGGTTGCCAGTCTCCCTGTTTTACATTGCTTGCATCTGGCGATACCCATTTAAAAACCTTGCCGTTAGTAGCATTATACAACTGGATATAATTTCCTTTATTAGCGCCTAAAAAAGTAAAGGCAACGTTATATAGCACATTGGCTTTAATAGAGTCATACACAAAAATAGAATCATGGGTATTATTAAAAGCAGTGTCTATTTTTTTATATAAAATTTTACCAGTTGCAAAGGTATCCCTT
>JANXVN010000195.1 GCA_025351645.1 Ferruginibacter sp. | reverse complement strand
TACGGGACCAGGAATGATCCCGATTTCTTTGTTTACCAAAACCTACGATTACTGCTTCATTTATCAACTATGAAGGGTGTTATGAATCACGTTTATAATTTACAAAAAGTTACTTTTATTGTTACCATCTTCCAATCTCGAAATGACACTAAAAAGAAATCTTTTGAACCGGTGAAAATATCCAGTAGCCAATACCATTTATATTAATACCGACACGGGCAAAAATATAGTTTTGTGCAGGCACAATGTTGGTTGGTATTTTAGCGGTTATGCTAATGTTATTGAGATCTGTAATTGCCCCATTTTTTATATCTACCTCAACCAACTGCTGATTACCATCGGTTGAAACAAATTGTGTTTTATTTAAAAATAATGCTACCTGATTAATAGTTTTTGCTGATGCATCTGTTATAATTTGTTCTGCTTTAAAAGTCGCAATTACTTTACCACTTGCGGCTGTAAAAACTGGTGTCCTTACCATCCAGTAGGGCATCACTTCAATATTTAATTTTTGGTTAGCAGTAAGTGCAATACTTAATGAATCTGGTACGCCAGGCACAGTCTGTTTCCATTTAAAAGGCACCTGCCCGTTGGGGATAGTTAATTTATAGTTGCCCGGATATAGTAGTGCGGCGTAAGTACCATCCTGAGAAGCCGCTTCGTTAATTGGCGCTATATTGCCAAAACCATATTGGTAAATTTCGAGCCCTACCTGAGAACTTTGAAACTGCAATGGTTCTCCTTTGTAAGTAAGCGCACCTGTAAGTGGTACTGTGGGTGGCTTATAATTATCTTTTGAACAAGAAGATATTGCTAGTGCACAAAGTGCGGCCGCTAATGTATGATGAATTTTAAATTTCATATTCTGTATTTTAAAAATGAAGCAATTATTGGTTGGGCTGTTTAACAATTTTCGGATTTGCACTTGTAATATCATCTCCTATCTTAGAATAATAATTACCAAATTGAAAGAAATCAACCCCTGTAACTAATGGAGGCAATACAATATCGTATACCCACTTGCCATTTTTGGGATCTGTTATGTTTGCCGGGTTATAAAATTTATAAGGCCATAACCCGTAAGGCTGTGTATTTCTTTTTGTAGCAGATCCTATGTTAGTCAACAGGTCTGCTTGCGTCATATTTTTACCATCCCACACAATATGGGCCAATCTCCAACGCTTCATGTCAAATAATAGATGGCCTTCAAAAGCAAGTTCCACCCTGCGTTCGTGTACTATCCTATCAAAGGTAATATCGCCTGCTGCTAAAGGTATGGTTAAGCCTGCGCGGGCACGAACCTGGTTCATATAACCTGCCGCAACCGCAGGCTGCCCTAGTTCAAAAGCCGCTTCCGCTGCATTTAACAATACTTCGGCATACCTGTACCTAATAAAAGCTACATCGCTTCCAGTGCCTCTGGAACCAGCATTTGGTGTAGGGTCAATATATTTACGGATATAAAAACCACTTTGTGTGCGAAATTGATTGCCACTGTAAGGGCCATCTTTCCCTAATACCTGTACGGAGTTTGTTGTACCCGGCAATGGCTTAAGCACACTAGCATCTTGATTAGTAAATATGCTGCCATCTGCTAATTTATAACCTCCCCAAATATCTAACTGCTGGCCTTTAAAAGTAGACCCAGGCAACATAATTGTACCAGCTAAACGTGCATCCCTACCAGTAAAAATATCTATTTGATTGGTGAAATAAATATTACCACCAGTACCATCAGCATTTACTGTATTTTTCAGCGGGGCGAAAGTATTATCCAATTTTTCGAATGCCTCCACTAAATTTAAAGAAGGGTTAATACGCCCTGCATCGCCATTACCAGACTCTTCTCCTAAAGAAAATGGTTGGTCATTAACTGTAAATGGATGCACTTTTGAAGATTTAACTTTATAGTCTTCAATCCATATGTCTTCGCGGTTTGCAGGTGATTTATCTAAAAATAATTTGGAAAAATTATCAGCAAGGTCTGGGCCGGATTGATATAAACTATAAGCCCCGGAAGTTATAATTTCTTGTGCGGCCCTTAATGCGATAGTGTAATAAGCTG
>JANXVN010000223.1 GCA_025351645.1 Ferruginibacter sp. | reverse complement strand
TGCTGGCACCAACGACATTACTTATACGGTGCCCATGGTTTTTCATATTGTGTTAGCCAATCCTGCAATAGTTACCGATGCGCAAATAATGCAGCAGCTAAAAATTTTAAATGAAGATTTGACCGGCACTTACCCAGACTCTACAGGCATACCCAGTTTTTTAAGCCACTGCATGGTAGAGGCAATATCCAGTTTTGTTTAGCACAACGTACGCCAGCAGGCGATATTATCAACGGCATTGAAGGGACGGTTACAACAACAGCTTCATTTATTGCTGAAAAGAATGGCGTTAAGCATGCCAGCAGCGGCGGTATTGGCCTGTGGGATGAATGCAAATATTTTAATGTATGGGTATGCGTGCTGAGCAATAGTATTTTAGGCTACGCAACTTTTCCTACTGATGGCGAGACTACCGAACAGGGCGTTGCGATACACTATAAATCTTTGCCTGGGGGAACTTACGATGCCAGCTATACCAACTAAGATAGTGGTAAAACATTAACCCATGAAACAGGGCATTATTTTAACTTATACCATATTTGGGGTGATGATAATGGCGCCTGCACCGGCAGCGATTTTGTGGATGACACGCCCAACCAGGCTGATGCTACAAGTGGCTGCTATAACGGTGTACATACGGATGCTTGCACTACAAGCGGCAATGGTATTTTGTATGAACACTACATGGATTACAGTACCATAATGACCAATGCCTGTTATTATTTACGCCCCACCAAATGGACAGGATGCAAACAGCATTGCTTACTTACAGGCCAACCCTGCTGGCCTCTAACGGTTGCACGCCCGTTGTACTGCATCAATTTGATGCGCAAGCAAGGGTTATAGCAGCACCGCCAGCCCGTATTTGCAGCAATAGTTTTTTACCTGCGCTTGCGCTTAAAAACAAAGGCTTGCAATCGCTTACATCTTTAATTATAAGCACCGTAGTTAATAATGGCACACCGGTAAATTATACCTGGAATGGAAATTTGGTTTCGCAGGACACAGCAATCGTTGCCCTTGCCACATCAACCATAAGCGAAGGTGTGCACATAGTTAAAATATATACTTCATTGCCTAACGGTGTTGCCGACCAGGACAAAACAATTGATACGCTTACAACAACAGTACAATATTATGCACTGGTACAATCGGTAAGCGAAAGTTTTGAAGGCACTACGTTTCCGCCACCAGGCTGGGATATTGTAAACCCGGATAATGCTTTTACCTGGAAAAAATAAGCACCGCTGCAACTACCGGCACAAACAGCGTGATGATAAATAATTTTAATTATACCGCCCACGGGCAGCAAGATTACTTACGATTACCAACTGTTAATTTAGGTGGTACAGACTCTGCCTTTTTTTCTTTTAATGTGGCTGCTGCAATTTTTACTGATACTGCTGCAACCAATAATAGTTGGGATACGCTGGAAGTATTGTTAAGTACAGATTGTGGGCTAAGCTATACAAGCCTTTATAAAAAATGGGGTGCTACATTGGTTACGCATGCTAACGCGGATATAAGCTTTTTTGTTCCATCCGCCATCGATTGGCGTAAAGATTCTGTGAATTTAACGCCCTACATTAACAGTGGCAATATCTTACTTGCATTCAGGAATATTACAGAAAATAAAAACAATATTTACCTGGATGATGTGAACGTACTTACCCTAACTATTAACCCTAATTTAAAGGCCGCCGGATTTTTAGTTACACCAAACCCGGCAACGAGCAATATACAGGTTCAATTTTACCCTAACCCCTTTGGGCTACGGGGCATTGGCTGTATAATTTAATGGGGCAAAAATTTGCGCAGATAGATGTACCTTCTTCTGGGCTGGCAAGCACTATTAATACTTTTGATATTAGCCGTTACCCTGCCGGAATGTATGTTGTTAGGGCTGTATTTGATGATAGGGTTGTAATTAAAAAAGTGATTAAGAATTAGCCTACTATTTTACCGTTAAAATTATATTTATACAAATAAGTATGGCGCTGGTTTTATGCCAGCGACATTTTTGTTAAAGGCTATCGTTTACAAATAAAAAAGTTTTACTTAATGAGTGGCTTCCCACATACCTATGCCCTATCCGTATTTCATTTTCTTTTTTCGATACTAGCCACAGCCGTCGTTGCATCGGCTTTCAGGTTGAATATTTTGTTAAGATTTTAAACCAACACAGCGCTTCTTCCAGTGTAGTAATTATGGTTATAAAAAACCCTATAACATTCTAAACGGCGAGCAAAATAAGTTTGTTGTTGTTTTCAATGAAATTTACCAGCATTACTTATTAAGAGCATTACATCGCTTATCCCTTATTTAGTTTTATCTGTTTGTTTTATTTTTTAACAATGCGCTGTAAGGCGGAAACATTTTTTTGGATAAAAATGGTTGTAAAAGTTTATTAAAAGATTCAATACTAAATCCATAGCATTATTTTTTATTGATATTTTAATACCCTTAAAAGGTAAAACTTTGTTATAAAAAATAAAGCCATCGTTTAAACATCTATATAATTTTCATTTCAATATAAAAGTTTTGAATAGGATTATGCGGGGCGATACACTTATTATTTCTTCACTATTTTTAAATTCATTTGTAATTTGTTGAGCACGTCAGCAAATTTCCCTGATGCTTTATCTACATCAACAGGTATTTCTTTACCATCTATCTCAACAGTATGCCCAATACCATCCCTTACCTGAGATGGGGGCTGGTTGCCGGTTACAGCAATCTGCCTTATCAGTTTGTCGCTTTCTTCTTTTGTCCAGTCTACTTCTGCAGATGCCTCCCTAGTTATAGGTATAAAGCCGCCACTTTGTGTTAGTTTAATTTTCATGTTTATACTTTTGCAGTTTTCCACGCGGCTATAACGCCCTTTTCTTCGTTGCTGCCTTTGCCAAATAATTGGGTGGCGTGGGCAATAGTAAGCTTTTTAAAATCAGCAAATTGTGCAGTGCTTTTTAGTGCTTTGTCCGTCATGGCATCGTACCATATCTTACCAGTTTTTTCCCAGGCAAAACCACCAATATTTGTGGCGGCCACAAAAAAAGCATAGTTGGTAATGCCGCTATTGGTATGCACCCCACCCCAATCGCCGTTGGATGTATTAGGCAGCTTTACATAGTTATCCATAGTGGCGGGCTGTGGGTCGGTGCCAAGGTCGGGATGGTTTACATATGCAGTGCCTGGCGCCTTCATGCTGCGCAAAGCATAGTTTTTTCCTATCAAACAATTTTCCCCAATCAGCCAATCTGATTGTGTTACTTCCTGGTTGAGCATACGCTGCTTTACCATTATGCCAAACACATCGCTCAATGATTCGTTCAATGCGCCGCTTTGGTCATGGTACTCAAGGTTCGATTCATTTTGTGTTACGCCATGTGTAAGCTCGTGCCCAATAATATCAGGGTCGCTGGTAAAATCGCCAAATATTTTTCCATCGCCATCGCCATATACCATCTCGCTGCCATCCCACATGGCATTGTCGTATTTAGTGCTGTAATGCACGTAGTGCTTTAATAACAACCCCAGGTTATCTACAGAGTTACGGCCAAAAAGATCATAGTAAAAATTCCATGTTGCGGTACCTGCAGCAACAGCATTTTTTTCCTGCTTATCCAGCCTGGAGATTATTTTGCCATTATCCCAAACTAATTTTGCGCTGGCAGTATTTGTACCATGGTTCATATTTAATACCTGCATGTTAAGCTTTGCCGTTTTAGTGGCTTTTTTTGCAGGTGCAAGCAACTGCGCCTGGTGTTCGGGCAAATCAATTATAAAACTTCTTTTGGCACGGAGCTTAACAGTTTCTACCTGGCTTTTTACTGATTGTAAGGCAATTTTTTTGTCGTTGCTATCCGAGAGTTTTTGGCTCATATATGGTGGTATGATGCATTGGATGGCACTGAAATGATTACTATGGTTACACATATGTTTTAGTTTTTGCCTACTCTGAATCCGTTTTCGGCTAACCGGTTTTTACTATTATGATGGCATTTAAATAGCTTACGATGCTTGCCAATATTTTTCATTTTTTATACAATCACTACGCTAACAACTTTTGTAAAAAATATAAAGCTGCACGTGATACTTCACAAGCGGCTACATTGCACGGTACAAAATATTGACGCACAAATAAAGTAACTACTACCAAAAAATACTTTACAGGCAGCACTTCAACTTTTAAATTAGATACTGAAAATAAAATAATGAGGGAGTGAGAAAGATATTATGCATAGGTTGAATTTACATACTAACCTAAAAATTAATTATGACAATTGCAAGAAACCTGCTATAAATAACAAAATATTTTTAAAAGTATTTCCAGATATGCTTTAATGCCATTAAATTATGGCTTGCACTTTTTACAAAGTTCCCAGCACCGTTTTTTTAAAGGAGATGCAAGCTTGGGACTGTCAATTGAAATATATTTACTTAATAGCATTAAAGTATCATTTACATAACCTAAAATTATGTGAACAAAACAGCCCGGCCTGAAGTATAAATTCAAACCGGGCTATTTAATTTTTAGAGTTTAATTATAATTAATCCCTGCCATTCCTTTGCCGCCTTCGTTCTCCGCCGCCGCCGCCACCTTGAAACAAACCGATGTTGTAACCTGCGCTGATAATTGGCACAAGCCTGCCTGAATAATCAACGTACGGCGAATTTGGCAGCTTTAACACATCATACATCAAAGAAAAATAGAAGTAGGTATTATTGCCTTCGCTGCGGCCACTTGAATAACCAATACCTAGTAAAAGGCTATTAACATCAGCCTTAGTTTTGAAACTAGAAGTTCCGGATTGAAGAATTTTACTAGTAATAAAATTATGCTCGTATTGTGCCTGAACAAATAAAAAATTAATTGGGAACAACCTTACAAAAGCGCCGGGGCCGAAATTTGTCTGCCTATATTTTATGGTATTATCATAATTACTTTGGCTTTGGTATAAAAAATTAAATTTAACAGCCGCATCTAACCATTTAGTAATGCTATAGCCGAGGTACGGGCTAACACCAAGTGTTGTACCGCCTGTATAAAATGATAAAGTAAGGTCTCCACCGGTAAACATTTTTTCTTTTTTAAAACCGCCTGTCTTTACTTCCTCATGCACGTCTTCTTGTGCTTGTGCAAAAGTTGCCATTGAAAGGCTACTTACAACTAATAGCAAAAATACTTTTTTCATTACGCTGATTTTTATTAAAATAAAATTATAGGATACTATAAATCTACCTTTATTATGGATATAGATACTGTGTAAAATTCGTATAAAAATTTGAGTTATTAATCAGCACTTTAAAATGCATAGCGTTCTAATTGTTAAAAATCATTATTAGCCTAAAAGGAAACAGAAACAATTTGCTGGAGGGTTAGGAGCCACTAAAATTTAGGGCAAAGTACCTGGTGCGTATCGCCGGA
>JANXVN010000189.1 GCA_025351645.1 Ferruginibacter sp. | reverse complement strand
GAAGGTTAAAATCCGGACCCGCATAAATCCTTTACTGCCGTTGGTATTTCGGCGTTTAAAGTCTTTATCATCCAGATTCGTATTTATATTGTTAAAAAAGCTACCCCTATAATCCTATGCGTTTTTTTACTTTGCAAGGATATAAAAATACCTAAGATTTATCTCCAGTTTTCCTTAACTTAACGGCATTGACTCTTGATTAATAACCTATTTAAAAGTAAATTCCTGGACATTTATTTTCCAGCATGGTTTGCCACTATGTTTTAATTGCATAAAAAAACTGGTACATACTAAACAAGCAGTACAAAACATTTTTGTTATTTTTGGATAAACCCAGCTGTTTTGAAAAAATTTTTAATTGTATCTATAGCTTTATTTTTTCTTTTGCCTACCGTTTTTTGTCAAACTATTTACTGGCAGCAACAAGTAAATTATAACATTGATGTGGTGCTGCACGATGATACACAGACATTAGATGGCTATGTAAAAATGGAGTACTTCAACAACTCACCAGATACGCTTTTTTTTATTTGGATACATATTTGGCCCAACGCTTACAAAAACGACCGCACCGCTTTTAGCGACCAGTTGCTTCAAAACGGGCGCACCGATTTTTATTTTAGCGATGAAGATAAAAAGGGCTACATCAACAGGCTGGATTTTAAAGTAAACGGCGCAAACGCCCAAACGCAAGACCATCCTGAACATCAGGACATCATCAAATTATTGCTGCCTGATCCTTTACCGCCAAATAGCAAAGCCAAAATAGAAACTCCTTTTCACGTAAAGCTGCCATATAATTTTTCAAGAGGCGGGCATGTAGGGCAAACCTATCAAATTACCCAGTGGTACCCAAAGCCGGCCGTATACGATAAAAAAGGATGGCACCCGATACCTTATCTTGACCAGGGCGAATTTTATAGTGAGTTTGGCAACTATACGGTACAGATAACATTGCCCGCAAATTATGTAGTGGCGGCAACCGGCGAACTTCAAAGCGAAATAATTGAACCTGCCACAGCTACCAATACCATCAATAAAAATGGAGTAAAACCTGCATTAAAATACAAGCCCTTTTTGCGTAAAAAAGTAGTGGTAGATAATACTTTGCCTTCATCCCAAAACACAAAAACCATTGTTTATAAACAGGATAACGTGCACGACTTTGCCTGGTTTGCCGATAAAAGTTTTGTAACAAAAACAGATACGTTACAATTACCATCCGGGCGAATAATTAAAGTAGCCGCCTGTTATCCGCCAACTCAGAAAATGTATTGGAAAAACAGCCTGCCGCTTATAAAAAAAGCCATCCTTACCAGAAGCAGTTATTTAGGCGAATATCCTTACAATACATTAACTGCTGCCCAAGCTGCCATTGGTTTTGATGGAGGCATGGAGTATCCAACAATAACTTCCATATCTCCCATAAAAAATGAAGCTGAATTAGAAAGCGTATTGGAACACGAGATAGGCCACAACTGGAACTATGGCATACTGGCCACCAACGAAAGGGCGCACCCATGGATGGATGAAGGCATTAATACATTTTATGATAACAGGTATTATATGTCGGGCAGCAACGTTATAAAAAAACAAACCGATACCAAGGCTGGTTTTATAGAAAGCAGGATGCCAAAACCTTATAGCAAACTTATACTTCAAAATTTATATGCTACGCAAACAGGCCAGCCAATTGAGACAAGCTCAGAAAAATTTAGTGTAAACAACTACGAAGCAGTTGCCTATTACAAAACAGCCAATTGGATGAAACAATTGCAGGATACTTTAGGCGTTGCTGTATTTGATAGTTGCATGCATAACTATTATCGCCGATGGCAATTCAAGCATCCGTACCCGGAAGATTTAAAAAAAATTTTTGAAGATGTAAGCAGTAAAAATATAGATGCCCAATTTGCATTGCTGGATAAAAAAGGAAGCTTACCTGCGCCAGTTACAAAAAAAGATACGAAAGTAGTTTCCTTCTTTAGTTTTAAAGACACAGACAAACATCATTATATTTTTGTTGCCCCTGCTATAGGCGCTAACACGTACGATAAATTAATGCTTGGCATAGCAGTACATAATTATACTTTGCCAGCAGAGAAATTTCAATATTTAGTAGCTCCTATGTATGCCACCGGCAGCAAGCAATTGAACGGGCTGGGCAGGTTAAGTTATCATTGGTACCCCGGTAAAGACGGACAAAAAATAGAAGTTTCTTTATCTGGCGAAACCTTTAGCAACAACCAATTTACAGACTCTGCTAATAGCACAAAAAAATTGCGTTTCAGCAAAATAGTGCCTTCTATAAAATATATTTTTGCTAATAAAAACCCACTTAGCCAGCTAACAAAATTCATTCAATGGAAAACATTTTTCATTACAGAACAAAGCTTGCTTTTTACGAGAGATAGCATTAACCACCAAAATGCTATTGCTTACCCTGCTGCCAGCCGCTATTTTAACCAGCTGCGTTTTGTAATTGAAAACGGCCGGGTTTTATACCCGTACAATGGCGAACTTTTGGCAGAGCAAGGAAAAAACTTTTTAAAGCTTGCTTTTACTGGCACTTATTATTTTAATTATGCCAAAGGAGGCGGCATGAATATGCGTTTATTTGCAGGTAAATTTTTCTATTTAGGGGATAAGACATTTACTAAGGAATTTGAAACCGACATTTATCACCTTAACATGAGCGGACCAAAAGGCTATGAAGATTATGGCTATAATAATTACTTTATCGGCAGGAACGAATTCACCAAATTAGCTTCCCAACAAATAATGGAAAAGGATGGCTTTTTTAAAGTAAGGACAGATTTGCTTAGCAGTAAAGTGGGCAAGACGGACAATTGGCTGATAGCTGCAAATTTTACAACCGACTTACCCAATACAATAAATATTTTGCGGGCTTTGCCCATAAAAATACCACTTAGGTTTTTTATAGATGTTGGCACATATGCAGAAGCCTGGCAAAAAAATGCCGCTACCGGAAAACTGATTTATGATGCGGGGCTACAGCTATCATTGTGCAAAGAGCTGATACGGGTTTACATCCCAATTTTGTACAGTACAGTTTACAAGGATTATTTTAAGTCTACCATTACCGACAACAGATTCTTAAAAAATATTTCTTTCAGCATTGATATCCAAAAATTCAAACTGAAAACCATCCTTCCACAATTTTCATTTTAACCTTGGGCATACAGTACGTTCCATATAAACAAATAGATAAAATAAAATGGGATGCCTGCATTGATACAGCAAGCAATGGGCTGGTGTATGCCTATAGCTTTTACTTAGATGCTATGGCCAAACATTGGGATGCACTGGTATTAAATGATTACGAAGCAGTAATGCCTTTAGTATGGAATAAAAAATACGGCATTTATTATTTGTACCAGCCCTTTTTTACTGCAGCATTAGGTGTATTTGGCACTGCTATTTCGCCAGCCCTGTTAACGGATTTTTTGCAAGCAATACCCGCTAAATTCAGGTATTGGGATATGTATCTTAACTACGCCAACCGTTTGCAATTACCCAGCTATAACCTGTATGAGCGCATGAATTTTGTGTTGTCTTTAAATGATGAGTATGAAAATATTTATGATGGCTTTCGGGATAATATCAAACGAAATATAAAAAAATCTATACAGCTGCATTGTGTAATTAAAAAAGATATTGCAATTGAAAAAGTTATAAATTTAGCTCAGGAGCAGTCAAGGCAATTTTCTCCAGCAACTGATGATGACTATCAGCATTTTAAACAGTTATACCATTATCTTCACCAACAAAAAAAAGCCATTACTTATGGCATATATGCGCCGGGCGGGCAATTGCTGGCATCCTGCGCATTTTTATTTTCACATAACAGGGCATATTATATTTTGGTAGGCAACCACCCTAATAGCAAAACATTTGGCGCATCCCATGCATTGATCGCTTCCTTTATAAAAGATACTGCGGGTAAAGATTTACTGCTGGATTTTGAAGGCAGCGATATACCAAGCCTGGCATTTTTTTACAGCAGTTTTGGAGCAAGAGAAGAAAGATACGCAGGCTTAAAATTAAACAAGCTGCCTTTTTGGATGAAGTGGTTCAAGAAATAATTTTTTCCAATAACTGTAAAGTTATCTTCATTAGCTTCCTTAAATTATTAAATGCACGGTTGATGGAATAATAACGTTCGAAAGCAAGTTTACCATGCTGCTTATATTAAATTTCAGCGTTCATATGTCCAGTTTTTTAGCTTTTTTATTAAAAAGAAATTGACATACTAAAGTGAAATATACTGCGTTTCTTATACACTACTAAACCGTAACCCATTTTTGATTTAACCAGTAATATTTATTAATTTATAATGATTCATCCATCTTTTTTCTCATATCGAGAATTTTTATTCACAAACTATATAAACTTAATTTTTGGTATGGTTTTTGGAATCATTCCTAAAAAATTATCGATTATACTTTTAAGAATTGTTTAATGCTAACTGCACCAATAATAATGTTTGAATATTTATAATTTTTTGCGTTACTAATTTTTAACCTACCCAGTGTTATCCAAACCAATAATCCTAAACCCAACTATATATTCAATAATCATTTTATTTAAAATTCTCTTTGCGAATTATTTGCAATAATCTAATATCTATTTTTTATTAATAAATATTTTTTTATTAATAAGGCTTTAACCTATTTTCCCCCGTTTTAGAGTGAGGTGAGGCGAAATAAAATAAATTAGTTACGTACAATATTCACTTAGCTAATGTAAAAATGTATACAAAAACCAATCTACAAGAAAAATCCAATTTAATGAAAAAACTACTATTCTTACTGCTCATAACGAGCAATTATTCCTTTGCGCAAACGATAACGGATGTGGCTACCGGCGAATACTCAACACAATATGTAAAGGCCGATGGCACCGTGTGGGTTACTTCCATGATTGCTTATGATGCTGTTTATGCGCCAAGGCAAGTAGCAGGGCTAAGCGGCATTGTTGAAGCCGATGGCGGCCAATACAACTCTGTTTTTAGAAAGAGCGACGGCACCGCATACAGTGCTATGGGCAGTGCCGTAAATTCAACTGCCTACCCTACCGATTATAACGGCAACGCTTTTACCTGCGATAAGCTATATGCCATGTGGAGGATGATGGTAGCCATAAAGGATGGCGAAGTGTGGTACTGGAGTGCCAATAACCAGATACCCGAAGACATGCTAAAACAGTTTGGGCCCCTTGCTACGCCTGTGCCTGCGCCACGAAAACTCATCCAGCCTGGTGGCAAGGTAATCGTGAAATGCGTGCATGGCTCTTCCATCTCTCCTTACAGTTCTGCCATATTATGGGGCCTTGCTTCCGATGGTACTTTATGGCAATGGGACCAGACGCATACCACGCCTTTTCAGGTTACGGGAAAGCCCGGCTTTGCAAAAACATGGACTGGGGCTGTTAAAGATATTGCCATAAACTCTGCTGTTAATATGGTAGTAACAACCACTAACGAAGTATGGTGCTGGGGCTATAACGCAGCTGATTACGGCGGGCACGCAGCCTGGGCAAATGCAGACATGGATAATATTGCGCCTGGCATGACGGGCGCTGGCATGACCTTTCCGCTAAAAGAGCTTGCAGCAAACTATGTCTGCATACAAGCGATCGATGCCAGCAATACCCGCTTCGGCATAGGCAATAACCAAACAGGCTCTTTGGGCAGCGGCTACATGGCACCTTCATGGCGCACCAACTGGAATGGGGCAATCAACGCCATCTACTCCTACGATTATATTACTTACAATGGCAACCAGGGCACCTGGCTAAAGTTGCCAGGTAAATGGAAAAACGTAAAAACAAATACCTCCTTCGCATTTTACAGCTATGGCCAGGATATGGCAGGCAACTGGTACAGCTGGGGGCGGGCAAAATCACAAGGGCTGGGCAACGGATTCACTTGGAAAGGTGTGGACCAGTCTGCCTACCCTGACTGGAGGGACATACCTGCGCCAAGGCTAGTTAACCCTTTAACCGCCACGTGGACGGTAGATGGAGCTGTTAACCCCGCAATGGTGAGGAGCCCAATCGCCAATGCTGGCATCAACGAATATTTAAGCGCAGGGGTTACTGCCACTACTTTGTACGGCAGCGGATCGCACCAGGACCAGCCGACCAATACCACCACTGTAACAATGACGAATGCATGGACAACAATAAGCGGCCCTAATGCGCCAGCTATAACAAGCCCTACATCGCAAAATACAACTGTAACCGGCCTTATTTCAGGTACTTATGTATTTAGGAATACGGTTACCAATAGCCTGGGTGTTACCGATTACCAGGAAGTATCGATTGTAATTGGAGGCTCAACGGTTACAAATTTGCCTCCTGTTGCAAATGCTGGCGCAGATATTGTCATTACCCTGCCTATTAGTACTACAACACTTACTGGGTCTGCCACCGATGCTAAAGGAAAGGTCAAATCTTATTCATGGATAAAAATATCCGGGCCAGCCAGTGGCATTATTAGTACCCCACTTTCACAGACAACTATTTTAACCGGTTTAAGCCAAGGTATTTATCAATATCAATTAACAGCTACTGATGACAAGGATGAAACAGATAGCGATATAATACAAGTGACTGTAAATCCCCTTTTAGGTACGCCCACCCCTCCTATTGTTTTGTTACCGGCAGTAACTACATCAGCCTTAGTAAACGGGCTTGATTACAATTATTATGAAGGAATTTGGAATGTACTGCCAGACTTTACTAAACTAAATACTGTAAAAATAGGGGTTACCCCCAATTTTGATATTAGCCAAGCCAACAGGGCAATTAATTATGGCTTTAACTTTAGTGGGTTCATAAATATCCCTGTAGATGGCCAGTATACCTTTTATACTACTTCTGATGATGGAAGTAATTTATATATAGATAATGTATTGGTTGTGGCAAATGATGGGCTACATGCACCAGTTGAAAAATCAGGCATTATAGGATTAAAAGCAGGTAACCATTATATAACAGGATTATTTTTTCAGCAGGGGGGAGGCACAGTCTTTAAAGTTAGTTATAAGAGTACTGCTATTGCCAAGCAAATTGTACCAGCTTCTATCCTTTACAGAAATAATTTTCTTCCAGCTTCTAACCCAACAAATATTATTAATGGGTTAGATTATAAGTACTATGAAGGAACGTGGGCAGCGTTGCCACAATTTTCATTATTAACACCAATAAAAGGTGGTTCAACAAGCAATTTTGACCTTAGTGTAGGCAATAGAGCCACAGAAAATGGCTTTAGTTTTACAGGATATATTGATGTCCCTTCCGATGCTATATATACTTTTTATACAAATTCTGATGATGGAAGTAGTTTATATATTGATAACGTATTAACTGTATCTAACGATGGGCTTCATTCTTTAGCTGAGAAAGCAGGGACAATAGGGCTAAAAGCAGGAAAACACACAATAATAGGCTTATTCTTTCAACTTTATGGGAATCAGGTTTTTCAAGTTAGCTGGCAGTCAGCTACAATTACTAAACAAATTATTCCAACAACATCTTTGTACAGGGTTAATACAGCAACAAGCAAAACCCTTACTAATCTATCAAATACCTCGTTGGCTGCCAAACTTCCTGCCATACCAACTGATATAAGCTTACTTAAAATAGTAGTGTACCCTAATCCTGCGGTAACTGATTTTTCATTATCTGTACAGGGTGGTACTTTTGAAAAAATTAATATTTCAGTGATAGGCGCTGATGGAAAAATTGTTTACAAGGCGAACGGGGTTTCTAATAACACGTACAAATTTGGAAATGATTTTGCCCCTGGCCTGTACATTGTAAAAGTAGCGCAGGGAAATAACGAAATAACCCAAAAAGTTATCAAAGCGCAATAAGCGTCAAACGTACTTAATAAATTTATTGCCGCCCATGTTTATGCAGCACTTGTTTTTGTAGCATAGACATGGGTTTTTTTAATATTGTTTGCAAATCAGGTGATCAGATTTTTATATATGGGGCAAAAGCCATTTCAATTCTAAAAAAAATTTACACTATCAAATCCGGTACTGTCTATAACGACGGTTAATTTGTTTACCGCCATTTATTTATTTACTACTGCCACATCCATATACAGCATTTTATTGCCTGGTATTAAAATCGATTAACCTACGCCCAAACCTCACCGCTAATAAAATTATTTATGTAAAAGCCAATTAATCCTTCAAAGGTATTTGGTGAGTTTATTTTTTGGATAAAGGAGCTTATACTTAGTAAAAACACTTAAAAAAAAGGCTATTTTTTTTGCACTTATACCCTATTTTATAAACTATCAAATATTTTGTAATGCTAATGCGTTATTGACAATACCAAGGGCAATATTTCAATTTTTAAAATCAAAATAAGGATTATTAAATTAAGGGATATTGAATTTTATTATAGCCTGACCTAAAATGTATTTATAGTTTTTCTTAGGATAATTCTATTTTATGCATGATAGCAGGCTTTACTATTAAATAACCTGTTAAACGCTTAAACCTCCTATCCTACGCATGAAAAAATTACTACTCTTCTTATTCATAACGAGCAATTATTCCTTTGGGCAAACGATAACGGATGTGGCTACCGGCGAATACTCAACACAATATGTAAAGGCCGATGGC
>JANXVN010000163.1 GCA_025351645.1 Ferruginibacter sp. | reverse complement strand
CTTAATAAGCATTGCAGAAATAATGTTTAGCATGGTAAAAATAGGCTGCGATGGTTCACCAGCCTATAGCAAGAACTTGTCATTTTTGCGGGCTTATTATTTATAAATGCGTTGATGTTTTTTTGATGTAAAAAATATTTGCCTTTAAAGTTTACAGTTGGGAGAACATAGGTGCATTAATAAAATGAGCCTCCCCTGCTTTTGCAGGCAAAGGAGGCTATCTTTCATCAATCCTTCATCATTCTTACATTTGCCTTATCTTTTTTACTTATCAGCTCAACTTCGTAGATGCCACGGGTTAAATTAGCTGTTTGTAATTTTATCTGGTTAAGCCCCTTTATTACTGTCGCCTGTTTGCTTATTACCAAACGCCCTAAATTATCTGCCACTTTTATAAGTACTTCATCGTTTTGCAGGCATTCATAATTTAGTACTGCTTCATTTTTAACAGGGTTATAAACAAGTGTCAATATATTTTTACCGGCGGCTATCCTAACGCTTTTTATATCAGTATACAGGATAGTGCCATTTATATCAGTTTCCGCTATTTTGTAAAATAGTACGGCACCTTTTAAAGCAGTACCTTTTATATCATCATACTTATAGTTGCGCATTACATTGCTGTTGCCAGCGGCTGGCACAGTACCTAAAGTTTCAAAATGAATGCCATCTAAACTGCGTTGCACACTAAAAGTGCTGCTATTAATTTCTGTAGCGGTTGTCCATTGCAATGTCACCTTATCATTTTGTACAGCAGCGCTAAAAGAGATATAAGTTACAGGCAGTACTGATAATGTTGCTGCACCCGCACCTCCACCGCTAAAACTATTTACTAAAAACTCTGCCTGGTGCCGGTTGTTATCTAATGCAGTATATACCCAGCTAGTTAAAGAAGGCGTTGCGCCTGATGAATAATAGGTAACTGCTGTTGCACCTAACCAATTAACGGTTGGGTCTGGGTTGCCTCCTAACAACTTATACATGCTTAACTGCGTGTTATTTACTATAGCACTATTGTCACCATTTACATCGGTAAAATCCTGGGTATTATAATAGAACCTAACACCAACGGGCGATACCGGCTGAGCAGTTGGTGTAATGTTCCAAAAACGGTTCATACTGTTAAACTTCTTATTTATAGTTATAAGCGGGCTTGCTACATTTACCCCATGGCTACTGCCAGCTCCACCTGTTGCGGCTACTTTTACCTGAAAAGTACCATCGCCTGTTGTTCCAATGTTATTGCCATTTTTCTTTAGAGATAACAAACGAATGTCATCGCTAAAATTGGTGGGGGTACCGTTATCATAATAGTAATGCGTCCACCCCTGTGCATCTGTACATTCACGGTTGGCTAATTTTTCATTGCTGCCGGCTGCTGGCACAGTTACTGTACTTGCATCCAGTACGGTAATAGCTGACGTATCCTTGCAACCATTTGCATTAGTTACTATTAAGGTATACGCCCCCGAAACAACAGCCAATGGATTTGCCACGTTGTATGTTATGCTTGTAAACGGTGCAGTAGTGTACAAAGCCGTTATATCCGCTGTACTATTGGCACAACTTATGGTAATTGATTTATCTGCACCAAGTACAGGTTTATTTATGCTTATGCCTGGCCCGTTGCCAATACCAGTTATTACAGGTGAAGATGAGATGATACGTGTTTGGTAGCCCGTACCATTTGCTAGCGGATAAGGCAGTATGGCGCTGATACTTACTGTTTGTGAAAGCCCGATTGTGGCAGAAGGAATGGAGCCTATATTTACCGGGTTTGCAAAGCTGCCAGCAGCATCGCTTAATTGCGCAGTTAATATGTTGCCTGCATTGTACACCCCGGTTGCATTGCCTGTTATAATTAAGCTGCCTGATGGACAGGGCGTTAAAGAGGATGCAGTAACGTTATCAATTTTCAGATTGTACACATTGATATTCTTTAGGCTTGTATCTCCTATGCAACCATATTGGTTAGTTTCTATAACTTTTATTGTTTGGGGCTGTGCAGCAATATTCCAAACAAAGCCGGCATTGTTGCCCGATTGTGTGATTGTTGCCGCAGGTGCAAGCCACGCATAGCTACTGCCCGTAATAGAAGGTAGTGTAAATGGATATGTTGTGCCTGTATTTGCATCACCAGCACCAGTAATGGTTTGTGCTGCCGGGCGGTCATGAATAGTAATTGCAGTAGCATTAGCCAACCCGGTAACAACTGGTAAAGTACTGCTTACCCTTATTTTATAATTTGTACCATCGGTTGAGTGGGCAGGCAGCCTGCATTTTATAATGCTGTTGCCAGTGCCGCTAAAAGTACCAATCACTGATGGCGTTGTAAAACTTCCGGCAGCATTGCTAAGCTCTGCATTAAAAATATTGCCGGTATTGTAAGTGCCGGTTGCATCGTATGCTATGGTTAAGCTATCATTGGCACAGCCGGAAATTTTGGTAATGCTGTTAGTAATTATGGCCGGGGATGCTAAGGTTGCCGCAACGGTAAAATCCCACTCGTTATCCAGGCTCCAGGCATTATTGGCATCTTTGCTGCGTATATTTAATTTATGTGTACCGGCAGTAAGGCCAGTTACGTTTATTGGAAGCGAAAAATCTGGCAGGTTAGTAACCGCATTTATAGCTATGCCTGTAGCATTGCCATAACCGGGGTCGGTATCAATATAGTATTCAACACGGCTAAGTACCGGTATGGCGTTGGGAGGCGTAATATTTATAGCTCCGTTATATGGCTTATAAAATAGCCACCGATTATCAAGGCTCCAGGCACCATTGGCATCTCGGCTGCGGATGCTAAACCTATGCACTCCCTTTGTGAGCGTAGATGGATCTATAGTAACAATCTGGTTGGCTACAGAAGTACCTGCTGCAAATGGCACATTGGTAGCGGCTCCATAACCGGGGTCGGTATCTATGTAATACTCAATACGGCTTAATGCTGGTACAGTACCAGCAGGTATAATGCTGGTGTTGCCAGCTACAGGCTTAAAAAATAACCAGCCATTATCAAGGCTCCAGGCACCATTGGCATCACGGCTGCGGATGCTTAATTTGTGTATGCCTGTTGTAAGGCTTGCCGGGTTTAAATTTATTACCTGGTTGGCTACTGAAGTACCTGCTGCAAATGGCACATTGGTAGCGGCTCCATAACCAGGGTCCGTATCTATGTAATACTCAATACGGCTTAATGCTGGTATAGCGGCGGGTGCAGTTACGTGGTTAGTTTGTGCTTTAAGCAGCGATGTATTATTTGTAAATGCCAGTAACAAAACAAAGGCTTGCAGCCACAGTTTTCTTTTATGGTTATGTAAAAGATTCATGTTAATTATTTTATTTTTCTTTAGAAAAAACATTACCCATACGCTATTAAAAATGCGATTAAATACGTTGGCGTATGGTTTTTATCCTAATTAAAAAAGATAGTAGTACACACTGTAAAACAGCTTAACGAAAGATTTTAATCAGTTTAATTATTAGCCCTTACGCTAAAAGTTATCTGGTAAGGATTGGTTGCCGCCGCAGTAGTTGGTGCAGTTAATTTATAAATTGCAGGCACGGCGGGTACAAGGCTTAGTTTATACGGATTAGTGCCACCAAAAGCACCACAATCTATACCGCCGATACCCTTGCCAATGGCTGGGCTGCCAGCAGCAAGCTTAAATTTTCCATCTATACTATTGGTGCCAAGAGTTGGTATACCGATATAAAAATAAGTGTTTGGGGCGTTAAAAATGTTACCGGTTCCTGTAACTGAAAAAGTATTGTCGAAGATGTTGTTGTTTAAAATGCTGTTTGAATTATTTTGGATATCTGAATTGTAAAAAATACAATTTTGAATTATAAATGAATTGAAATAAAGACTAAAATAAGAATTATAGAAGCTGCAATTTTCTATAACGCCGGTTTGGCCTATGTTTGATCCAAGGGAAATAATACGACCCTCCAAGATACAGTTAAATAATTTTAAATTAGTAAGGCTTCCACTTGTAGTATTATTAGCTATCCTATTATTTATGTAGCATTTTGAAAATTCCCAGTTATCAAAATTGAAGTTATTTCCAGACGCTCCAATATACCATCCATTTTGGTTAGTGCAGTTTGTTATTTTTATATTGTTGATAGCTACATTACCAGAAGTGTAAAAATCGAAAATACAACCCGTAATAATAGTACCATCACTGCCTGGTGCAAAATTGATAGTAATATTATTAAGTCCTGCCTGCACGTTTTGCAGGTTTGGGTTAAAGTTTA
>JANXVN010000075.1 GCA_025351645.1 Ferruginibacter sp. | reverse complement strand
TTTGCTTGATGATTTAACAAAATTCCTTAGCACTTTTTTAGCCAATTCTAGGTCTATTTCTCTCTTGTTAAGCGAAGATTGTGCCAACAATGATATCAATGCGCCTTCTAATTCCCGTACATTACTATTGATATTATAAGCTATATACTTTACTACTTCAATAGGCATTTCCAGTCCATCATTCTTCATTTTCTTTTCCAATATCTCAATCTTGGTATCATAATCCGGCACTTGAAGGTCGGCACTTAAACCCCACCTAAAACGGCTTAGCAAGCGCTCTTGTACACCTTCCAGGTCTTTAGGTGGCTTATCGCTGGTAAGTATTAATTGTTTACCGCTTTGGTGTAAATGATTAAATATAGAAAAGAAGGCATCCTGAGATCTTTCGGCCCTGCTAAAAAATTGTACATCATCAATAATCAACACATCTATCAACTGATAAAAATGTATAAAATCGTTGATGGCGCCATTACGGCCATGGTCTATAAATTGGTTGATAAATTTTTCTGAGCTTACATAAAGCACTACTTTATTATTATGGATGCGTTTTACTTCGTTGCCGATAGCCTGCGCCAAATGTGTTTTTCCTAAACCAACGCCGCCATAAATTACCAGTGGGTTAAAAGAAGTAGTGCCTGGCTTTTCGGCAACTGTTTTACCTGCTCGCCTGGCCACACGGTTACAATCGCCTTCTATAAAACTATCAAACGTATAGGCATGGTTCAACTGCGGGTCAATCTGCATTTTTTTGAGCCCTGGAATTACGAAAGGATTTTTAACTGGGTTATTTATCACTAGCGGAAAGTCCATTTCGTTATTTGAATATGATTTAAAACCATGCCCCGGAACATCCATCGTTAGCGGTTTGTTTTTGCTGTTGCCGCTATCAACCATTATCCTATATTCTAACCGGGCATCTTTACCCAATTCCCTTTTTAATGTTTTTGCCAGTAAGCTTATATAGTGTTCTTCAAGATATTCAAAAAAGAATTGGCTGGGTACTTGTATAGTTAATACTTTATCTTTTAGTGCTACCGGCTTAATAGGTTCGAACCACGTTTTAAAATGCTGCCATTCTACAATGTCTTTGATTATTTCTAAACAATTAGACCATACAGTATCAAAAACTTTGTCCATTATTACTTAAGCAATTTACTTTTTAATGAAATTATTCACATTCAATATATATATCAAAACCATAAGTTTATAGCAATTGACAACCTATATTTATTGGGGAAAGCGAATATCAAAATAATTTGTTGAAAAAAAAATTTTTTATTCACTTGTTTTTTCACCTATTGCAACAGTATATCACTTTGCTATCCATTATTTTACAATCCTAAAATTAAAATCCAGGCTATTTAAGTTCAATGCATTACAATTCTCCAACCTTATAACAATGCATCTGTTATTATATTGCATCATAAAAATATTTGGTTACCCCGTTTAAATTTTTTGTTTGATGAATGAAAAAATTACAAGCATAAAATTAGTAATTAGAACAACTGTAAATATTATCAAATAATCGAAAGCACAAACAATTGCTTTGGCTGATGCTTCTTCATCCACTATATAAAAAATCCATTTGCTACATTGTTACTATATACAATTTCATATTATAGCAAAACACAACATAAAGCTTCCGTACAATTATCAAAATTTATTTTAAACATAAATATCTCGGAGGGATCATGCTGTTTTTATTTATGGTGGCTCAAACAATTTTCAAGCCGAAAGAAGCGTACAATATTATAAATTTTATCAAACAGGGTACATACGATTAATAAGAGAATTAATTTGAAGATAGCTTTTTTTATTAGTAAAAAAGAAAAGAAACCCTAAAAAAATTTATTGCCAAATAAGTTTACTTTTACAGCATAAACAAAAAATATGAGTTACGAATTAACAGGTAAATTAATTACCAAATACGATACGATACAGCGTACAGAGTCTTTTAAGATCAGGGAATTTTTGGTTGAAAAAACAGAGGACATTGGTGGCAGGTCTATTACCAACTACTTAAAGTTTCAATCCACTCAAGACAAAACTGGCATAATTGATAAAGTAAATGTTGGCGACGAAGTTAAAGTGCACTTCAATATTAAAGGAAGCAAGTGGGAAAAAGATGGTAAAACAAGTTACTTTACTAACCTTGATGCATGGCGCATTGAACAAGTTGCGCAAGGCAGTGCTGATAAGCCACACACAGACAGTGAATATATGGAACCATTGGATTCATTTTCATCCTCATCGCCAGATACTATTGATGACCTCCCTTTTTAAGAAAACAATCCTACAATAAAGTAATTAATAAAATGTATATGGCCACAGTATGCTTACAAGCTATATTGTGGCCATATACTAATTTAACGAACTTCCATCATTTAAATACCTTCGGGTTTGAGTAATGCAACAAAAAATTTCGCTCAAACTACTTCCTTCCGAAGCCGCAGACGATGCCGCTATTAAAACACTGATAGCAAAAACTGCCAGCAAAAAGTTGAGCGCCGTTACTGGCTACCTCATCCATAAAAAATCTATTGATGCAAGGGGTAAAACAATTTGGGTAAACCTTACCCTAAATGCTTTTATTGATGAACCTTTTGAGCAAAGAGAAAGCCAGCAATTTAATTTTCAGGATGTAAGGAATGCTGAAAAAAAAGTAGTTATAATTGGTGCTGGCCCTGCTGGTTTATTTGCAGCCCTGCAATTAATTGAACTGGGTATTAAGCCCATACTTTTAGAACGGGGCAAAGATGTAAGGGCAAGGCGAAGAGACCTAGCCATACTTAACAAAGAAGGTATTGTTAACCCTGATAGCAACTACTGTTTTGGCGAAGGCGGCGCCGGCACCTACAGCGATGGAAAGCTATATACCCGCAGCAATAAAAGAGGTAACATTGACAGGATACTCAACCTGTTTGTATATTTTGGCGCAGAAGAAAAAATTTTATACGAAGCACATCCACATATCGGCACCAATAAATTACCCGCTATCATTACCGCCATGCGCCAAAAAATTGAAGATTGCGGCGGCGATTTTTTATTCGAGAAAAAAGTGGTTGACTTTATCTTATCAAATGAAAAAATTAAAGCAGCAAAAACAGCAGATGGCAACCTGTTTGAAGGCAATGCTTTTATACTGGCAACCGGCCACTCCGCACATGATATTTTTGAATTGCTCCATCGAAAAAAAATATTGATAGAAGCAAAGCCTTTTGCGTTAGGCGTGCGGGTAGAGCATCCGCAAAGCCTGATAGACTCCGCACAATACCATAGTGCAGCAAGAGGAGAATATTTACCACCAGCAGCATACAGTTTAGTACAACAGGTAAATGGGCGTGGCGTGTTCTCTTTCTGCATGTGCCCAGGAGGCATTATAGCGCCTGCTGCCACCACGCCGGGGCAATTGGTGGTAAACGGCTGGAGCCCATCAAAAAGAAACAACCCTTACGCCAACAGCGGCATGGTAGTGCAGGTAGAGCTGGATGATGTGGTAAGAAAAAAAATAATCAACACTGCAAGCGAACTTGCCATGCTGCAGTTTCAACAACATGTAGAAGAGAAAGCCTTTGCCGCTGGCGGAGGAAATTTTGTAGCACCGGCACAAAGGCTGGTCGATTTTTCAAAGGGCAAGCTCTCTAACAATCTTCCTGGCTGCTCTTACCAGCCTGGGTTAAAAGCTGCGCCATTAAACGAAGTATTGCCCGATTTTATTTACAATGCGCTGGCACAGGGCTTTATAGCTTTTGGCAAAAAAATTAAAGGTTTCTATACAAACGATGCGGTAGTAGTGGGCACAGAAAGCCGCACTTCATCGCCGGTGCGCATACCAAGGCACGCCGAAACGCTTACTCATCCTCAAATAAATAATTTGTACCCTTGTGCAGAAGGCGCCGGTTATGCAGGCGGCATTGTAAGCGCTGCTATGGATGGCGAAAGGGTGGCGCATCAATTGGCAAAAGTACTGATGGGATGATAAGCTTAATTTTCAAAAGCATATTTTTTTGGGCGCCCCTTCGGCCGGGCTATACGCTACAATCTTTTTTTTGCGGCGGCCGACAAAAAAAAGGATTTACGCTGCTATCCCTGGCGCTTCAATTCCAGTAGTATCCTTCCATCAAACATCATTCGGCTTAAACAATAAACAACCATACCGCTCATAAAATCTTTAGTATAGTTCCTTTCTACACGCCAAAATTTTAGTAATCTTACACCCAAATAAGGTAACCAATGAACATCCTGGAGCTTCAAAACTTACAAAAATACTTTGCTACCCAAAAAGCTGTAGACGATATTAGTTTTACAATAAAGCAGGGAAGCATCTTTGGCTTGCTAGGGCCTAACGGTGCCGGCAAAACGACTTTACTCCGCATGATAACCGGCATTTTTTATCCTGATAAAGGCAACATACTTTTTAATGGAAAGCCATTTGACCCTGTAAAAGATGTAGGCAAAATTGGCTATATGCCAGAAGAAAGAGGCTTGTACAAAAAAATGAAGATTGGCGAACAGGCACTTTACCTGGCACAATTAAAAGGCTTAAGCAAAGCCGATGCAATGCAAAAAATAAAAGCCTGGTTTATTAAGTTTGAAATGGAAAGCTGGTGGAACAAAAAGGTAGAAGACCTTAGCAAAGGCATGAGCCAAAAATTGCAATTTGTCACCACCGTACTGCATGAGCCAGAACTGATAATATTAGATGAACCCTTTAGCGGGCTTGACCCTGTAAATGCCAACCTTATAAAAGACGAGATCTTCAACCTGGCAAAAAACGGCAGCACCATCATTTTCAGTACGCACCGCATGGAGCAGGTTGAAGAAATTTGCGGCCACATAGCAATAGTAAACAAAGGCAAAAAAATATTAGACGGTACAGTACCGCAAATAAAAAACCAGTTTAAAGAAAATGTTTATCGCCTTGGCGCAACAACTGCAGCGCACCATTTAATGACGTATATTTTTGAAGTCATCAAGCACCAGCCTAATGAATTGCTCCTAAAACTACTGCACGATAGCACACCCAATGATGTGCTCAAATTTTTTATTAACCAGGATGTTGCCATCCATTCGTTTAATGAAGTATTGCCTACGCTTAATGAAATTTTTATCAAGCTGGTAGAAGGCACTCCAGAAGCAAGGCAGTTTGAAACCATTAAATAATTTAATTATCAGTAACACTAACGGTATGAACAAGACCTGGCTAATAATAAAAAGAGAATACATAACAAGGGTACGCAACAAAACATTTTTACTATCTACCTTTTTATTGCCCATAGTTATGATGCTGTTTATTTTTGGCAGCGCATTTTTTGCCCTATCATCCAAAGAAAAATTAAAAACAATTGCGGTTATTAACGATCCTGGCATGTTTAAAGCCAACTTGCAAGGCGATACTGCAAGGCTGGTTTTTGATTTTATAAATACGGTTGACAGCACAAATTTTTTTGCAAAAGGCTATGACGCTGTCTTAAACCTTAACAACGATTCTATTGCCCGGAAATACACCATCCATTCAAAAAAACAATTGGGCATTGATGCGCAGGAGATGATAGAAAAAAAGCTGGACAAAGCTTATGAGAATAACCAGCTTCAAAAAAAAGGCATCCGTAAACAAACGCTGGATAGCATCAGCAAAATAGCCAATGGCGCTTTCTCTGTAGAAAACCGGCTTACAAGTGAAAAAGGAAAATCGCAGGAAGTAAATGCACAATTGAATTATGGCGTAGGCTTTGGCAGTGGCATACTGATATACATTACCATGTTTATTTTTGGCGCTATGGTAATGCGTGGCGTAATGGAAGAAAAAACAAGCCGCATTGCAGAAGTAATGGTAAGTAGCGTAAAGCCTTTTCAATTGATGATGGGCAAAATTATAGGTATTGCCGCTGTTGGGCTGACACAATTTTTTTTATGGATTGTTTTGGTATTGATATTATCAACGGCGCTAAGTTTTTTTATACCACACGACATATTGCAGCAAGCCAGTGAAATGAACAAGAACATGCCGGTAGGTGGCAGCAGCGCTATGGCAATGAAACTTATAGATATAAAGCAAACTGTAAGCACAGTTAATTGGGCGCAAATAATTAGTTTTTTTATATTTTATTTTTTAGGTGGCTATCTTTTTTACGCATCTCTATTTGCTGCAATTGGCAGTGTAATAAACGAAGACCCTCAAGAAGCGCAATCATTGATGCTGCCGATTACTATGCCTATAATTTTTGCTTTCATCATAATGACCAGCAATTTAAATACGCCAGATAGTACTATAATGGTGTGGGCAAGCATGATACCTTTTACATCGCCCATAGTAATGATGGCGAGGATACCAAGCGGTGTTCCGTGGCAACAACTGGTTTTATCTATGGCATTATTAATAGCAGGCTTTTGGTGCACTACCTGGCTTGCGGCAAAAATTTACCGCACCGGTATTTTAATGTATGGCAAAAAAGCCAATTGGAAGGAAATGATTAAATGGGCATTTAAAAAATCATAAAGAAAGCCCCAGGCCATCTTCTCCATTTACGTTGTCACTTTCAATAAAACTTTTATGCAGTTCTGCTTTTATATAGTTAAAAATAAGCCCTGCCGTAAAAATCAAAATGCTAAGTACACACCCTACTATAAAACCAATTATACAGTACATAATTGGCCATGAGCCTGCTTCTGTAAAAGGCTCTTCGGGCTTATCCAGTACAGATATTATTGGGGTAGCTTTTTGCAAGCGCCATGTTGCTTCCTCCCTGTTATTTACAGATTGGTCACGCTGCCGCAAAATTCGGGTGCGTTCCATAGATAAATTTTCTTTAGGTATGCTATATTCCAGTTTTTCCATTGGTGTAAAAAAAGTGGAGTTTTGCATTGAAACGGCTTTTTTATCAGCGATATCCAATAAATACTGCAGTGAATCTATCCTTTTAATGGTGAAATTATAATCGGATAAGGCTTTGGTGATTTTAAGGTCAATATAAAATTGAGATAGTTTATTAATAAAAATATTAGTTACAGGTGTAATCAGCTCTCTATAAGGGCTACTAAAATAAATTTCCATCACGCCATTTTTACTCATTTTCACATCTAGGCTGCTTCGTAAAAGCTGCCCTCCTAATACTGCCAGGGCATTACTATCGGAAATAGGGCCAATAGGGGTTCCCATAAAAGAAGTATGGTTGTTTAGGTCTTGTACAATTAATTCTGTTACTGTTTTATTACCAAGCTCGGGTACTCTTGCGGCAGCCACCCTTTCGCGTAAATTACGGCTAAGCGATAACTCAATAATATTAATGGCGGCCTCGTTGCTAAAGCTTTTTGGCGCCCCTTCTAACCCTAAAATACTACTTAAGGCGCTATTGCCAATTGTATTGTCTGCCGGGGCTGTTAAAGGAAATACTGTGGCTTTAGCAGTATAAACAGGCCTATTATTCTTAGCTTTTATATACAATAAAGCGCCAACAGCAACACCGCATATAAGTATCACTATCTTAAACTTGCCAAGCCTTCCTACTATGCCTTTCATCAATTCGTTACTGGTCAATTTTCTTTATTTATCTTCGTAAAATAATATAGGTAACAAGTAATGGTATTGCCGTTGTGGCTGCTTGTAAAATAAGCCCGCTATAATCTTGGGTTAATGGCCTTTCTGGCACAGTAACAACAGATCCTTCTTCTACCTTTGGATAAAAATGCATAAAGAAAAAATTCTTTGTACGCCTGCTCCTGCCATTTGCATAGGTTACAAAAACTCTCTTTCGCCATGGACGTATACCAAAACCGCCTGCTTTATCAATATAATATAATAAGTTAGTATGCCCCTTATCAAAAGTAATTTTTAATGGAGACTGAACCTTGCCTTGCACGGTAACAAACGGATTTATTTCTGGCACATATACAACATCATTTTCCTGTAAAATGATATCATCCTTTGAATTCCTGTTTTTTAAAGCTTTGTACAAATCAATGCTAACAGGTTCTTCCAAATTTGCAACCGCACTATCCTTTGCGCCCCGTTTAGCTGAATCTATATTTGATTTTGCCAAAATTTTCTCCCTATAAAAATCTGTTTTTTTACGATACAAAATAGCTCCTGCAATATTGGCATTTTCTAAAACCCCGCCTGCCCGTTGTATGTAGGAGGATATTCTTTCGTACTTGTTTAAACGTGGATATAAACCAGTGTACCTCACCAGCCCTAACAATTGTACATTTTGCTGCAATTCGAACGTAGGGTTTTTTCTTACAAATACCTGATCATATGGCTTTAAGATAATTTTTGCGGCTACAGAATCTAATTCAAGGTTTGGCTTTATAGCATAACTCCTAACCGTGTTATGGGTAGGCCTTAGCCCTGCTTTTGCAGAATCGATATCTTCCACCCGGGAAATTTCCAACCTGCCATATTCCGCAGATTGCTTTAAGCCGCCGGATAAATAAAGCAAGTCCTGCAACGTCATGCCGCCATATTTTCTTACTCTTCCTTCTTTGCGTACTTCACCAAAAATATCTACGTATTGCGACTCCCCAAATTCGCTGCTGGCAAATAGCTGTATTACATCATTAGGCTGTAATGCTACGTTGTTAATATTCGTGGTGTCGTTGTTTTGTATGTTTGTAAGGTCTAGTTCTAATTTATCAGATTTTAAATTTGTAGAATCGCCTGCTCCGCGAAAAATGTAAGCCCTGGATAAGTAAGTATTTTTAGTAATGCCGCCTGCCCTATTAATTACATCAAACAAATGGTCATTTTTTCTTAGTTCATATATTCCCGGGTATTTAACAGCGCCCCTTAAATCAAGCTTGTTTGTAACACCTGGCTTTATAAGGTCGGCCTTTATTACATCGCCATCTGATAAAGGATAATCCTGGTCTTTTAATTTTAAAATGGCGGTGGCATTAACGTCATGCACTACCTGGTTTTCATTATCGGTCCTTATAACTTTTATGCCAGATGCTAAGGCATCGGATGTAAAGCCGCCCGAAAACCGGATAAGTGCCTTAATGCCTTCCTCTTTTTTTAACTGATAGTACATAGGGCGCTTAAATTGCCCGGTAGCAAGTACTTTTACTACTTCGTTATTTACAAATACAAAGTCATTGTTTTGCAGGTACACCCGGCTACCCATTTCTCCCGAAGTAAGGTATTTGTAAACATCTATCGTTTCAATTATTTTGCCATTTCTTTTTACCTGTATATCCCTTAAGTTACCAAACTCTGTAATACCTCCGGCAAGCCCTATAACATTGTAAGCGTTAGAAAATGCAGACACCGTTACAGGGCCCGGATTTTCCACCTCGCCCCCAACATTTATACTAATTGTCCGTGGTTGGCCTAAAGTTATTTGTATGTTGGTAGTAACAGGCACTACACTTTTGAACCGTGCATAAATTAACGATCGGGCAGTTTCAAAAGTTAGGCCTTGCACTGTTATTTTGCCTAGGCTATTAGGAAATATAGCGCCATCCCTTGCAACTAAGTAATCTTCCTGGTATTCGCCGCCGCCCCATAGTGCCACTACTATATGGTCGCCAACGCCAATCGGGTAATCAAGTGGCGGGGTAGATAATTCAGCAATATCGTAAATGGCCGAATTTTGAAATACATTAGCACCATAAGTTTGGTCTGGCTGGTAACTGGCCCTTTTAATGTTATCGTTTAAAGTACTATCCTTATCCAGGGTTTTATTATCAAGCCTTTTGGATATCGCATCATTTTCTTTTGTCCTATCTGCGCCAGCCTTGCTTGGGTTTTGATTATTGTCTTTAAAATAGGCGTCAAAATTAGACTTAGTCATTTGAGTAGGGTTAACATTTGGCAATGCTTCCTGCAAATTTTGTTGGGTTGGCTGATCGGGAGTTTGGCTATAAGCCGATAATGTTACTAATAACAAGCTGCTTAAAAACAAAAAGGCCTGCTTTTGTATAAAAAACTTAAAAATACCTTGCATTTATTTATGGTGTTTGTTACTGTTAAATTTAATTCCGGCAAATATAATATTTTATTTTAGGGGATACCAAAGCGTTAATTCGAACTCTTGCCATAATTCATCTACAATTTGTGCGGCTGGCTTAATTGCTGTTATGCTGGCACCTACCTGCCCTATCTCTAATTCGCCTTCTTCAAGGTCTCCTTCAAACATGCCTTTTTTTGCCCTGCCATGCCCTAAAAGCGCTTGCAATTCTTTAATAGCTGATCCATTTAACTCTGCCTGCCTTACTTCCTCATAAAAATTATTTTTAAGTAGCCGTACAGGGGTTAGCTGCTTCAGTGAAAGTAGCGTATCTCCTTCAACTGAAGCAATTATAGCATTTTTAAAATTTATATGTGCTGATGATTCATTACTTGTAACAAACCTGCTGCCAATTTGCACGGCCTGTGCCCCTAATACCATAGCAGCCATCATTTGCCGGCCTGTGGCTATACCCCCGGCTGCAATTACCGGAATGCTGACTGCATTACAAACTGCGGGGGTAAGCACCAAAGTAGTAGTTTCCTCCCTTCCATTATGGCCGCCAGCTTCAAAGCCTTCGGCTACAACTGCATCACAGCCTGCATTCGCCGCCTTTATTGCAAATTTGCTACTGCTCACAACATGCACTACTTTTATGCCATGTTGCTGTAAAATCTTAGTCCACGTGGCCGGGTTGCCAGCAGATGTAAAAACAACAGGGACTTTTTCGTTGATGATTATTTGGATTTGTTTATCAATATCAGGATACAATAAAGGTACATTTACCCCAAAAGGCTTGTTGGTTGCAAGTTTGCATTTTCGGATATGTTCCAGTAGTAATTCAGGGCGCATGCTGCCACTGCCAATTAAGCCCAATCCACCTGCATTGCTTACGGCACTTGCTAACCGCCAGCCGCTTACCCATACCATACCTGCCTGTATAATGGGATACTGGATACCAAATAATTGTGTTATTTTATTAGCAAACGGATGCATGGACGGGGTACTATTTTAAGGGATTAAATTTTGTATCAGGAATATTTTATTCATCCTAAGTCTATATCTGTATTATCGCCAATATTTAAAGACCTGGTTTCGCCTTTAATACCGGTATCATTGCCAATTAATGAATCATCTAAAACAACATCATATAATTTAGAAAATGACCCAATAATAGAATCTTTTACAATGGTATAGTTTAAGATAGTGCTATCGCCGATGGTAACATTAGGCCCAATAACCGAATTTCTTATATCACATCCTTCGCCAATACTAACCGGCGGTATTATAATAGTATTTTCAAATTTTTCCTGGCTATAAACTTTTCCGCCAAATTTTTTTAATAAAATGGCGTTTGATTCCAGCAATGTTTCTTTTTTGCCACAATCAAACCAGTTCTGCACTTTAAAAGCCTTAATTTTTGCGCCGCTTTGTATCATGCATTCCAAGGCGTCGGTAAGGCTAAGCTCATGATGCTGCGTACGGTCGGCTTTTTCTATTATTTTTTTCAGGCAGTTAAACAAAAAATCTGTTTCTTTTATTTTATAAATACCTACTAGGGCCATATTGCTTTTAGGTATAGCCGGTTTTTCTACCACTCGGCTAATAAAGCCATCATCTTCAATTTCCGCAACACCAAAATTACGAGGGTCATCTACCCTTTTTACTGCCAGCATGGAGTAAGGGTTGTTTATCATTTGGGCAACATCATATTCTGCAACCGTATCTCCCAAAACGATAAACACTTCTTCATTACCCACAATTTCTTTAGTAAGGTCAATGGCATGCCCAGTACCATACCTTTCATTCTGATAAACAAAATGACAATTTAAATGGGGATACTTTGCTTTTACATAATCCTGTATTTTTTCGCCAAGGTAGCCTACAATAAAAATAAAATCATTAATGCCTGCATCGTGCAACTGGTCTACTATTATACTAAGGATAGTTTTACCAGCCAAAGGTATTAATGCTTTTGGCTGTGTATATGTATGTGGCCGCAATTTGGTGCCTGCGCCTGCAACCGGAATAATTGCTTTCATTATAAAAACTTAAACTGCAAAATGCGCTGATTTGTTTATAAAAATTTGTTACTAAAATTAAAACAAGTTGTGAAAGTAATGATTTTTGTGTAAATAATACATGGTAAAAAGAGGTATTATTTTAAAACGGCCCCTTAAAGTAAGGCGGGGTTTGTATATTTGCACCTCAATAATAATACATGCAAAGAGATACATTGGTTTTTGGGCTAATTAACCAGGAAATGGAACGCCAGCGCCACGGAATAGAGCTTATAGCATCCGAAAATTTTACCTCTCTACAGGTTATGCAGGCCAGTGGTTGTGTAATGACGAACAAATATGCGGAAGGCTACCCAGGCCGCAGGTATTATGCCGGCTGCGAAATAGTAGACCAAACAGAACAGTTGGCCATTGACCGCATTAAACAAATATTTAATTGCGATTACGCTAACGTACAGCCGCATAGTGGCGCACAAGCCAATGCTGCTGTAGCTTTAGCAGTATTGCAGCCAGGCGATAAAATTTTAGGGCTGGATTTAAGCATGGGCGGCCACCTTACCCATGGATCACCAGTAAATTACTCTGGCAAATTATACGAAGCTCATTTTTACGGTGTAGTAAAAGATACCGGGCTTATAGATTATGATACTTTAGAAAAACAAGCAAGAGCAGTAAAGCCAAAGCTAATTTTTGTTGGCGCATCTGCCTATAGCCGCGATTGGGACTATGCAAGGATAAGAAAAGTGGCAGATGAAGTAGGCGCTTTTGTACAATGCGATATGGCACACCCTGCGGGCCTAATTGCCAAAGGCTTACTAAGCTCCCCTTTTGAGTATTGCCATTTTGTAACTTCTACCACGCACAAAACATTGCGAGGCCCAAGAGGCGGCATTATTTTAATGAAGAAAGATTTCGAAAACCCTTTTGGCTTAAAAGATGTAAAAGGCAATATAAGGATGATGAGCAACCTGATGGACATGGCTGTTTTTCCTGGTATCCAAGGTGGCCCGTTGCAACATATTATTGCAGCAAAAGCCATTGCCTTCGGCGAAATATTGACAGATGAGTTTACTGATTACGCCAAACAAGTTATAGTGAATGCACAAGCGATGGCCAGGGCATTTGTAGATAAAGGCTATCAGCTTATCAGTAACGGAACCGATAACCATTTAATGCTGATCGACCTTCGTAATAAAAATATCAGTGGTAAAAAAGCGGAGCAGACATTGGTAAAAGCAGATATTACCCTTAACAAAAACATGGTACCTTTTGATGATAAAAGTGCCTTTGTAACCTCAGGCATACGCGTTGGCACTGCCGCTATTACAACCCGTGGCATGAAAGAAGAGCACATGCAATTTGTAGTAAATGCCATGGACAACGCCTTAACAAATGCTGATGATGAAAAAGTGATCAGCACTATCCGCGGGCAGGTAAATGAATTTATGAAGCAATTTATTTTATATCCTGAATTAGGGTAAATAAAAAAAACAGTATGATACAGCGCATCCAATCTGTGTGGCTTTTAGTAGCATCAATGGTAACTTTTTTAACGTTGAAATTATCTTTTTACAGTGGCACTTATTTGCCAGATAATTTATACCATCAGTTAAATGGCACAGAAAATTTAACGTTGATGATACCCACTATTGCTTTGGGGATGCTGTCGCTTATCACTATTTTTTTATTCAAGAGCAGGCCTACCCAGATGTGGCTTTCGCTTGTAGCCATAGTGCTGGACCTGGTACTTATATTTTTATACTACCGTGCCACAAAGAATTTTACAAAAGGCGATTATGCTATTACTGCTGCACTGCACATTGTTATAATAGTTGCGCTGGTACTGGCTGCGAGGGGAATTAACAAAGATGATAAATTAATAAAAGATAGTAACAGGCTTAGATAAAATTGAAACGCCTGCAAATAAAAAGCCTGGTCAAAATTAAATGGCCAGGCTTTTTTATTTGCTGTTATTATGAAATTTTATTTGGGCATACCCAAGGCGAGGCGCCAAGGGCCGGGCTATTCACTACAATCTTTTTTTGCGGGCGGCCCGACAAAAAAAGGATTTCCGTTACTATCCCTTACGCTTGTAAAACGTCCGTAACTATTTATTAATGATATCTATCAAAAGGCAATTTTCCTGGCAAAAAAATCAACCAAAAAATAATAATATCCGGAAAATCATAACCCATACATTATAACCAGGCAGCGTATATCCGCTCTACAAAAACCTGCCCGTATAACTTTCCTTACACTTCTTCAAATCCACTGGCTTACCGGCAAAAACTAAATTACCGCCTTCATCGCCAGCTTCCGGTCCAAGGTCAATTACCCAATCTGCTGATTTAATTACATCAGTATTATGCTCAATAACCAATATAGTATGCCCTTGTCCTATCAATGCATTAAAAGAAGCCAGCAATTTTTTTATATCATGAAAATGAAGCCCTGTAGTAGGTTCGTCAAAAATAAAAAGAATGTTGCCTTGCGATTTTCCTTTGCCTAAAAACGACGCCAATTTTACCCGCTGTGCCTCGCCACCACTTAGGGTGTTACTACTCTGCCCAAGTTTTACATAACCAAGCCCTACATTACTTAATGGCTGTATTTTTTTTGCAACTTCCACTCCGCCATCTGTGTTGGCCGCAAAAAATACGATAGCATCATCAACGCTCATGTCCAGCACTTCGTAAATGTTTTTACCTTTGCAGGTAACCTCTAAAACTTCTTCTTTAAAACGTTTGCCGCCGCATACTTCGCAGGTTAAATGTACATCTGCCAAAAACTGCATTTCTACAATTTGTTCGCCTTCGCCTTTGCAGGCATCGCACCTTCCTCCATCTACATTAAAAGAAAAATGCTTAGGCAAAAAACCACGCATTTTACTAAGCGGCTGCTTGCTGTACAATTCCCTTATTTCATCGTATGCTTTTATATAAGTTACCGGGTTGCTGCGAGATGATTTGCCAATGGGGTTCTGGTCTACCATTTCAATTTGCGCTATGGAATCTATATCACCAATTATGGCTTTATGCATGCCTGCTTTATCTACGCCTTCTCCCTTAATTTTTTGTAGGGCAGGATATAAAATTTGTTTTACTAACGTTGTTTTACCACTACCGCTAACGCCACTTACAACACAAAAAACATTTAATGGAAACTGTACAGTTATGTTTTTAAGGTTGTTCTGCCTGGCACCTTCTATAGTAATGCTTTGGTTCCACTTACGCAAAGTTTTAGGCACTTCTATTTTTAATTCGCCTTTTAAATATTTTCCGGTAAGGCTATTCTTGTCTGCAATTAATTCGTTGTAATTGCCTGCTGCCACTACTTCTCCGCCTAAGTGGCTGGCTAATGGGCCCATATCAATAATGTAATCCGCTTCCTTCATCATCATTTCATCATGCTCAACAACAACAACAGTATTGCCTAAATCCCTCAGCTCTTTTAATACCCTTATCAACCTTTCAGTATCACGGCTATGCAAGCCAATAGAGGGTTCATCTAAAATATATAAAGAGCTAGTAAGGTTGCTGCCCAGGCTTCTTGTTAATTGTATGCGCTGGCTTTCTCCACCGCTTAATGAATTGGCTAAACGATTAAGCGTAAGATAACCCAGGCCTACATCCATCAATGTTTTTATACGATGGTGGATTTCAATCAAAATCCTTTTAGCTACTTTTTTATCGTACTCGCCCAGTGTTAAATTATCAAACCAAACCTGCAAGTCTTTCACGGGCATTTCGCACAATTCGCCAATATGAGTACCGCCTACTTTTACATACAGTGCTTCTTTACGAAGGCGATAGCCGTGGCATTCAGGGCATAACGTTTTGCCTCTGTAACGGCTTAACAAAACACGGTATTGAACCTTATATAAATTCTGTTCTACCTCTTTAAAAAAATCATTAATCCCGTTGGCGTAGCTGTTGCCTTGCCATAATAAATTGTACTGTTCTTTGGTGAGATCAATAATAGGAGTATGGATGGGAAAATTAAAATTTTTTGCAGCCCTAACAAATGCCTCCTTCCACAGGCCAAGCTTTTCGCCTTTCCATGGGGCTACTGCACCTTCGTACACGCTTAATTGTTTGTTAGGTATTACAAGGTCTGGGTCTATACCTAATACCAACGAAAAACCTTCGCAAACCGGGCAGGCACCAAAAGGGTTATTGAACGAAAATAAATTTGGTACAGGCTCTTCAAACAGTATGCCATCCAGCTCAAATTTATTACTAAAATGCAATAGCTTTTTACTGTTTACTTCCAGCATTAACGCACCTTCTCCTTCATAAAAACCAATGCCTACAGAATCGCTTATACGATGGGTATCATCTTCATCAAAAGCTTTTACAACCAGCCTGTCTACCAACAAATAAGTTGACGCTATATTATTCAAGGCAGTTAATCCTTCAGTCTCCAAAAGGTCTTCTATCCTTAATATTTGCTTGTTGGCGTATACTCTTGAAAACCCCTTTTGCAATAAGATATTCAATTCTTCTTTTACATCCCTGTTGGCATGCAGCTTAAACGGCACCAGCACCAAAACTTTATCGCCTTCTTTTAAGTTACCAATGGCTTTTAAAACATCTGCCACATCATCTTTTTTTACTTCCTGGCCACTTACTGGTGAAATTGTTTTGCCAGCCCTTGCAAATAACAGGCGCAGGTAATCATAAATTTCAGTCATGCTGCCAACGGTGCTGCGTGGCGTGCGGGTAATTACTTTTTGCTCAATTGCAATGGCTGGGCATAAGCCCTTTATAAAGTCTACATCCGGCTTGTTCATGCGCTGCATAAACTGGCGGGCATAGGCACTAAGGCTTTCGGCATAGCGGCGCTGCCCTTCTGCAAATAAAGTATCTATTGTTAAAGACGATTTACCAGACCCCGAAACGCCGGTTACTACTACCAGTTTATTGCGTGGTATCGTTACCGTTACATCCTTAAGGTTGTGTGTGCGTGCGCCCTTTATCAATATCCCATCTGCCCTGGGTGCTACAATATCGGTTATATTTTTTGTGTGTGTTTTTGTTGTTGTCATATTGTACTGCAAAATTACTTTGTTCTTTGTATGCTACCTTATTATTATAAATATTGGAACGAATACTTTGCACACCTAAAAACATTTAGCATAAGAATTAGTTTTATAAATACATAAAATAAATATTTAGCAAAACTTTGTAAATAAATTTGGTGGTTTCAAAATTTAATCTATCTTCATGGTCCAATATCCAGTAAAGTGAAAAGCCACGAACGCCTATCAAATAGACTTCTACGCCCGTTTCTCTCTTATTGGTTAACAAACAATCGTCCTAACCACAAAAACTGTAGAAGTTTATGAAATGCCTAATCAATTTAACTGACCAGCAGTTAGTTCATCTTTACATGGATGGAGACACTAGCGCTCTTTCAACTCTTGTAACACGTTACAAAGACAGAATTTACACTTCAATTTATTTGCTTGTAAAAGACAAGTACCTGGCAGAAGACCTGTTTCAGGATGTGTTTATCCGTATTATTGATACGCTTAAAGGCGGTCGATATACTGATGAGGGTAAATTTTTGCCCTGGGCACTGCGTATTGCACACAATCTGTGTGTAGATCATTTTAGAAAAGTAAAACGTAGTCCGAGCATTAAAACCAGCG
>JANXVN010000062.1 GCA_025351645.1 Ferruginibacter sp. | reverse complement strand
AAAGTGGTTAAAAATATGCCTGCACCAGCCGGTGCATCGTTGCCCAATGCGGTACGTACTTTAGCTGCGGATGCTGCCCTGTGGTGCCCGTCTGCTATATATGTACAAGGTACCTGTGTTTCAAAAATGGCAGATATTTTTTTTATAGTATCGTTATCATTTATTATCCAGATGGTGTGCTGTATCTTATCATCAGCCATTAAATCATACACCGGCTTTTTATCTTTTTTCCAATCGTTTACAAGGGTATCTATTTCAGGCACATTCCTGTACGCTAAAAAAACATTGCCTGTTTGTGCACCGGTAGTTTTTATATGGTTTATCCTATCCTGTTCTTTTTCTGGCCGGGTAAATTCATGTTTTTTTATAAGCCCATTTTCATAATCATCCACGCTGCTGCCACATACCAGCCCGGTTTGGCTTTTTCCATTCATTATCAGTTGATAAATATAGTAGCAGGGCTTGCTTTCCCTAAACAAAATATTACGGCTTACAAATGCGTCAAGGTTAGCTTTTGCTTTATTATACACCTCCTGAGAATGGCTATCCGTATCATTCGGCAAATCGATTTCGCTTTTAGTGATATGTAAAAAACTGCTCGGGTTTCCTAGTGCTTCTACTTTAGCTTCTTTGCTTGTCAACACATCGTAGGGGCGGCTAGCCACTTGTTTTGCATGCTGCGCCTCTGGCCTTAGGGCGTTAAATGGCTTTATAGTGATCATGTTCAATAGTTATCTTTGGTAAGTAAATGTATGGCAAAAGTTTTTATGGGTGCAGTAAAGCAAATTCTTTCATTGCCTGCACCAATACTTCTACGCTGCTAATGGGTAGCGCATTGTATAAAGAAGCTCTGAAACCGCCTACCAGCCTGTGCCCTTTTATGCCGACAATATTTTTTTCTTTACTAAAAGATAAAAATGCGTCTTCTAAAGTTGGGTTATTCATTACAAAGCAAACGTTCATCTTGCTCCTGTCTTCTTTACTTACAGTACCGGTAAAAAGTGTGTTGCTGTCTATTTCATCGTATAGAAGTGCCGCTTTAGTTTCGTTGAGTTTTTCTATTGCAGGTACGCCGCCAAGCGCTTTTAGCCAGCGCAAGGTTAGCATGCACACAAATACTGCAAAAACAGGCGGCGTGTTTAGCATGCTGCCTTCTTTTATGTGGTTGCGATAATCCATTATGGTTGGTATGGCACGCTTTACTTTGCCTAAGATGTTTTTGTTTACTACCAGTAAATTAACACCGGCAGGGCCCATGTTTTTTTGTGCGCCGGCATAAATTAAATCGAACGCATTAAAATCTATCACACGGCTTAAAATATCACTGCTCATATCGCCTACTAAAGGAATGCTTGTTTTTGGTATCTTTTGCCATTGGCTTCCGTAGATAGTATTATTGGTGGTGATGTGAAAATATTTCGCATCGTTTGGCACCGCAAAATCTTTAGGTATAATAGTGTAATTGCTTTCTTTGCCGGTACATACTACTTCTACCTTTCCAAACAGTTTTGCTTCTTTAATAGCCTTGATGCCCCACACGCCTGTATCTGCATAAGCAGCCGTTTCTTTATCATCCAGCAAATTCATTGGTACCTGCATAAATTGTGTAGAGGCGCCGCCATGTAAAAACAGAACTTCGTGGCCCTCATCCAGCTGCATCAGTTCCCTTATCAAAGCCCTTGCTTCATCCATTATTGCCTGAAACGAAGGTGTGCGATGCCCCAGCTCTAAAATAGACAAACCGGTGTTGTTATAATTAAGTACTGCTTCAGCTGCTTGCTGAAAAACTTCTTTGGGTAAAATAGAAGGGCCTGCGTTAAAATTGTGTACCATACGTCTCCTTTCTCCTAAAAGGTAATTTTGAACTATTTTAAAAGTAAGTTTTTACAAAAGTAGCAAATGGTTAAGGAAGAAAAATTTGAAATATTCAACAAAAAAACATTGCTGCCCTAAAAATAATATAACTAAACAATTTAGCTATTTACCATGAAACCTGCTTTGCCCCTGCAATGCGCTGCTATGCTACATTACAGGCTTTTATGGCTTTCATCGGCAGGCGATAAAAAAAATATCAAATTTATTAAATTAAAAGGCCCGGGAAATAGAGCCTCTGTGCCCTCACAAGGAGGGTTCTCGACCCTTGCCGCCTTGTTGGCGCTTTTTAAATATGGTGTTTAAGCCGCTATTCTCTTTTAAAATACGCTTCAAATACTCATACTCTAGGAACCCTCCTTTGTAGGGAAGGGAGGCTATATTAAATGGGAAACAGTAATTCGTTACGCAAATGAAATTACCTTTGAAGGTGCCACAGTAAAAACTTTTTTAAAAATAAATGAAAAATAAGGATGGCCCCTAAACCAAAGCTTCAGGTAAATACATTTGTCGTAACTCAAATATCAGACATCAAAAAATCATACATCATACATCAATGCCGTTAAGTTAAGGATTTATATGTTTGTCTTTACCTCACCCTAACCCTCTCCAAAGGAGAGGAAAGGTCTTTACTTAACGGCATTGCATCATACATCAAAATTTATTCTTCCTGCTTGCCCAACATCTTACCACCGGTTTTCCATTGGTCGTTTAGCGTTTCAAATTCCTTCACATCTGCTTCGGAAAATGTATGGGTAGATAAACTTTTAAGGTTTGGCTGGCCGGCATTTACCCAGGCCGTGTACCAAAACGAAGCGACCGCATAAATAGATTGCCGCATCCTTCTTTCTACCATGCCGTTTAATTTTTTGTTAAAGGCAATTGTAAAGGCTGATGAGTATTGGCGTATCAAAACACTTTTGCGGTTTTCGAAGGCATATTTTTTATCGGTACCAAATTGTTTGGTCAATTCTCTTTCAAAAGCCAGTACGGAGTCTGCAGCTTTGGCACTTTCTAAAACCCTTGCCCATGTAAAGCTTAATGGGTCCGCTATGTAATCCGCCTTCCCTATAAAAAAATCAAATTCTTTTTCTGCCAGCAATTCCGGCACGCGGCTTTCCCAAAAACCATGTATGCCACGCTGGTGGGTGTATTGCCCATTATGGTTGCTATTGGCATGCAGCGGTACGTGAGAGTCTGCAATGTAATGCCCCAGCTCGGCACTGTTCTTCATTATTTTGGTAAAGTTTTTTTCTTTAAAAGCCGCCGTTAGCCTGTTGAGCATTACCTGTATGTGCCATGGCACAATGCCGTACATCTTTAAAGAATCTTCTCCAAATTTTGCCACCGCATCTTTCCATTTGTGTGGCAGGCTAGTATATGGATAAGCACCGTAATGGTCAATATCTATGTAATGCCTGGGGCCTTCATCGGCAACTATGTAGCGGCGCTTATCCGGGTCAACTGCATGTTCGGTTATAAAATTAATATTCGGCTTATAGAGCACCATCATTTCTGGCGGCAGCAAAAATGTAGCGTAATAATTTATTTTTTGGTGTGCGTAAAAGCCCCAGCAAAAACAATGGATTGCTAAAAGGCACAAGGCCATAGTTAGTAGGGCACGTTTCATGTTTTAATTTTTATAGGGGTAATGTTATCAAAAAATTTAAAGCGGGTGCATCTCACCGCCCGGCTCCAGTACATCAGTAACGCCGCCGCTTACGGCAAACTTCATGGTTTGTGCGGCACTGATATTGGTGATTGGTTTTATCCTGCTCCTTGGGATGATGTATACATTGCCCGCTACGGAATACGCCATCGGTATATAAACGGCCACATAATTTTCAAAGCCAAATTCGGCCATATCTTCTTGTGTAACAAAACCTAACCGCCACACATCGTTGTCATCTACATTAGCCAGCACATTATGCGTAAATTTTTTCTTCTCTCCTGCAAAGGCCTCAAAAAAATCTTTTAAAGTTGAGTAAATAAATTTTATGCCGGGCGTTTTCTGCAGCACTTTATCAAACAC
>JANXVN010000039.1 GCA_025351645.1 Ferruginibacter sp. | reverse complement strand
GGATGGTAAGGACCCCAACATTTGCAGCAGCAGGAGGTAATGTTACAGCAACATTTAAAGCAGAACAAATAATAACAGATGCAACAGCAAAATCTATCTATAAGGTTGCATTGTTTTTAAACAAGACACAATTTGTTTCAGATGATGGTAATCAACATATTGAACCCGTGGTAAGTCTGGCGGGTACTGCAATTACAGATCTCAATAATATTAGCTTAAGTACGCCAATACCTACAAATATCGTACCTGCGCAAAACTATATTTTTGCCCGTGTCGGTATCAAGATGAATGGTATTGACTTCTGGATATTTTCTCCGATTAAAAAAGTGTCTTTTTAATTAGGGCTTATTAAGGTTGATAACCAGATAATTTAAACGTCAGTAATAACATCCTTCATAGTTGATAAATGAAGCAGTAATCGTAGGTTTTGGTAAACAAAGAAATCGGGATCATTCCTGGTCCCGTATTTCTTTTTATAATTACAGCCACTTAAATGATTAAAAGAAAAATAAAGCCTGCATCACCAAAAGCCTTGCTGCCACAGATTTTATTGGCAGCTTTGCTGTTTTCATTAACAAGTTCCATGAAAGATAGTTGGCATCTTTGCTCGTGAAATTTTTAGCCTAATAATAACAACCTTAAATATTTACATAATGAAATTTTTTTTTGTAGTAGCTATCTTTTGTTTTATAATTGTCCCTTGTTTTGCACAGAGCAGCAAGGCGCCTGCTTACCCTTTAATTACGCACGATACTTATTTTAGCATTTGGTCAACCACCGACGAATTAACCGCATCCACAACCAAACACTGGACAGGCGCAGAACAATCGCTTGTAGGACTTTTAAAAGTTGATGGGGAGATGTACCGCTTTTTAGGCCAGCCATCCTCAACTTATAAAACAATATTGCCTGCGGCAGATGAAAAAAGTTACCAGGCTGCTTATACAGAAACTTCACCGGTTGGGGACTGGATGAACAACACCTTTGATGATAGCCAATGGAAAAAAGGGGCCGCTCCTTTCGGCGATGATAAAAATGCATCAAAAACACAATGGACATCAAAAGACCTTTGGTACCGCCGCGAATTTGCTATCAGCAACCTTAATTTAAATAACCTCTTTTTAAAATTACAGCACGATGATAATGTAGCAGTTTATCTTAATGGAGAGTTGGTGTATAAAACAGAAGGATGGACACATAAATTTATTTACGTGCCTATAAAAGAGGATGTAAAAAGCAAGCTTAAAAAAGATAAAAATATACTCGCTATACATGTAGCCAATACAGCCGGCGGCGCAGAACTGGATGCAGGTTTAGTTGAAGAACCAAAAAAAGCAGCCAACGAATCAGTACAAGTTGCAGTGCAAAAAAGTGTAGTTATAAATGCTACTCAAACTGCCTACCAATTTACTTGTGGTAAAGTGAGCCTTAACTTAACTTTTACTTCACCCTTGCTGATAAACGACCTTTCAATTTTATCAAGGCCGGTATCTTATATAAGTGCAAAAGTAAAGTCGGATGATGGTGCACAACATAGCGTACAATTATATTTTGGCGCCTCTACAGATATTGCGGCCAATACAGCAGCACAACAAATCGGTTCGGAAAAATATAACGCTAATGGCTTAAGCATTTTAAAAGCAGGCACTAAAGAACAACCTGTTCTGCAAAAAAAAGGCGATGATGTGCGCATTGACTGGGGTTATATGTACATTGCCACACCTGCTGCAACAAATGTAGTGCAATCAATTTCTGCAGGCGATGAAGATATTGCGAAGGTATTTACAGCTTCACCAAAAAATATTGTTACCGGCAAGCACCTGATGTTAAACACGGTAGTAGACTTAGGCAAAATTGCTTCTGCTGAAAAAGAGCAATTGATATTAATAGGCTATGATGATTTGTATGCCGTACAATATTTTAATACCAACTTAAAGGCCTGGTGGAAAAACACGCCCGGTGCAACCATCGAGCAACAGTTATCACAGGCTGCAAATGATTACCCCGTTACTTTAAAAAAATGTTTGGCAATCAATAAGATGATCTATAATGATGCCTTAAAAGTTGGTGGAGAAAATTATGCAAAAATATGCGAGCTGGCCTATCGCCAAAGTATCTCCGCACATAAGTTGGTAAAAAGCCCTAAAGGCGAAATACTTTTTTTATCTAAAGAAAACTTTAGTGGTGGTTTTATAAATACGGTAGATGTTACCTACCCATCTGCACCATTGTTTTTAGCGTACAACCCTAAATTATTAGAAGGCATGCTGAACGGTATTTTCTATTTTAGCGAAAGCGGCAGATGGACAAAACCCTTTTCAGCACACGATTTGGGCACATACCCAATGGCTAACGGGCAAACTTATGGCGAAGGCATGCCGGTAGAAGAATCTGGCAACATGATCATTCTTGCAGCAGCCATTGCTAAGGCTGAAGGCAATGCGGATTTTGCAAAAAAACATTGGAAAACAATATCTACCTGGGCTAATTATTTAAGTACCGAAGGGTTAGACCCGGCCACCCAATTATGTACCGATGATTTTGCGGGCCACCTTGCACGCAATGCTAACTTATCTGCAAAAGCTATTGTTGCTTTGGGTGGATATACGCAGCTTGCAGAAAAATTAAATGAAACAGCAACTGCCACAAAATATAAGGCCCTTACAAAAGCGATGGTTGTAAAATGGATGGAAATGGCAAAAGATGGCGACCACTATGCGCTAACCTTTAACGACAAAGGAACGTGGAGCCAAAAGTATAACCTGGTTTGGGATAAGGTATTAAACATGCACCTGTTTCCACAAGAAGTGTTTGACACTGAAATTAAATATTATCTTACCAAGCAAAACGAGTACGGGTTACCGTTAGATAGCAGGGCAACATACACAAAATCTGACTGGGTAATTTGGACGGCAACTTTAGCGAGTGACCCCGGCAGTTTTCATGCACTTGTAGACCCGATGTTTCATTATGTGGTAACTACAACATCCAGGGTGCCGCTTAGCGATTGGCACCAGACAATTACTGGTAAAATGCAAGGCTTTCAGGCAAGGAGCGTAGTGGGTGGCTATTTTATTAAAGTGCTGGAAGAAAAGTTTAAGAATAAATAATCGGGGAAGCTATTTTATTTAATAGCTGTGCCAGCCGTTGGATTACTTTGAAATTTTTGTTTTATTTTTAGCCTATCGGGATAGCTGCTTAAATGTTTAATGATTGTATTTTATCTCAGTGGGGTAACCTCTTTGTAGCAACGCAATTTAAATGTATTTTATCCCAACGGGATAATGTAAAAGATGAAGTACGATGCCAGATAATAACATTTGATTACAGAAATATACAACGATTATTATTAGTAACATCTTAACCAATAAAAATGTATTGTAAAATTAAGTACCTAAGCTTTATTGTATTGTTGTTAGCCACAACTTTTACACAAGCGCAAAAAAGTAAAAAGCAGGCAATTACTGCAAGCGCACCTGCCACAGTTTGGCCAATAGAAAAAGCCAATGCCTGGTACGCACAGCATAAATGGCTTACCGGAGCCAACTACATCCCTGCAACGGCTATTAACCAATTGGAAATGTGGCAGGCCGATACTTTTGATTCTGCCACCATTGATAAAGAACTTGGCTGGGCGCAAAGCATAGGCTTTAATACTTTGAGGGTGTTCCTTCATTCTGTGGCATGGAAAGAAGACCCTGCTGGATTTAAACAGAGAGTGGGTACCTTTTTGACTATTGCCGATAAGCACCACATAGAACCGCTATTTGTATTTTTTGATGATTGCTGGTTGAAAGACCCTAAGGCAGGCAAACAGCCTGCGCCAAAGCCTGGCATACATAACTCAGGCTGGGTGCAAGATCCGGGTTGGCCGGCTTCAGCAGAAGAAACCAATTTTGTTGGTTTGGAAAAATATGTGAAAGATGTGCTGACTACTTTTGCGCACGATAAAAGGATACTGTTATGGGATTTATACAATGAGCCAGGCAATAGCGGCAAAGGAGATTCAACCTTGCCATTGCTTACTAAAATATTTCAGTGGGCAAGGGAAGTTAATCCCGACCAGCCTATATCCGCAGGCATGTGGGCATGGAACTTAGAAAAATTATCCAGCTTTCAATTATTGAATTCAGATGTACTTACTTACCATGATTATGATGAAGTAGCGCCTCATAAAAAAGTAATACAAATTTTAAAAGCAAGTGGCAGGCCATTAATTTGCACAGAGTATATGGCCCGTACCCGCAATAGCCGTTTTGCTACGGTGTTGCCTATGTTAAAAAGCGAGCATGTAGGTGCTATCAATTGGGGCTTTGTTGCCGGAAAGACAAATACAATCTATGCCTGGGATACGCCAATGCCTGATGCAGGGCAGCCAATAGAATGGTTCCATGATATTTTTAAGGTAGATGGTACGCCATACCGAGAAGATGAAGTGGGGCTGATAAAAAAACTAAACGAAGTAAAATAAGGATCATTCAATGGCGTAACCTTAAGGGTTTTTATGTTTGCCTTTACCTCGCCCTAACTATTTTTAATTACAGGGATACAGGCCTGGTTAATGCCATTTGATTGTAAGCATTAGGCATGGCTCTTTTATTCACAAAAAATATGTTATCAAAGCTTTATCTTTTAATGGTTTATAAAGGGTAGCATGTAAGTTTTCGGTTAAGTCTTTACTGCTACAATTTTTAATTTAAACAGTCGCCTATTCATTGTTAGGCGTATCTTCATTACCAATAATAACTGCTACATAAGAAAACTTTACTGGTATAATTATCAGTGCCGATAAGTTTTAAGGATTTATGTGTTTGGCTTTACCTCACCCCAACTCTATCCAAAAGATAGGAAGGGCTTACTTAACGGCATTGAAATAATTATGCATATTTTGTAAAGTGCTGCTTTAATACCAGTAAATTAAAAATCATATTTTTTTACGGATATAGTAACATTTGTAATGAGTGAAATTATTTTAAAAGTAACGCTGATGGATATAGCACGGGAATTAAACATTACCGCAGCTACTGTTTCCCGTGCGCTTAACGACCATCCTGCCATAAAAGATGCTACCAAAAAACTGGTAAAGGAAGCAGCACAAAAATTACAGTACCAGCCTAACAAGATTGCCTCTTCTTTACGGCTGGGAAAGTCGAATATTATTGGTGTTATTATCCCAAGTGCGGAAATTAATTTTTTTGGTTCTGTAATACATGGTATTGAAAAAGTAGCCAATGAAAATAATTACAATGTCCTTATTTACCAAACCAACGAGTTATACGAATATGAGAAAAGAGGCGTACAGACCTTTTTGCAATCGCAGGTAGATGGCGTGCTGGCTTCCATTTCAAAAGATACTATTAACCTTGACCATTATAGTGAAATCAAAAAACGCGGCGTGCCATTGGTTTTGTTTGACAGGGCCATTGATACGTTAGGTGTTTCGGCTGTTGTAGTAGATGATTATGCAGGAGCTTTTGCTGCCACCAAACACCTAATACAACAAGGCTGCAGGCGTATTGCACATATAGGCGGGCAGCAGCATGTAAGTATTTTTAACCAGCGGTTAAAGGGGTACATTGATGCATTGAATGTGTTCGGCATACCTGTAGATGACGACTTGATTGTGTATGGGAAAGTGAGCATAGATTCTGGCAGGGATTGTATGAACAAATTATTGGCGCTAGCAATAATTCCGGATGCAGTTTTTGCCGTGGAAGATTTTACAGCGCTTGGTGCCATGCAATCTATTAAGGCCGCCAATAAAAAAATACCGGATGATATTGCCATTGTAGGTTTTGCCAACGAACCATTTGGCGAGTACATGTCACCATCGTTATCAACCGTAAACCAACAAACGGTACAGATGGGCGAAGAGGCCGCAAAGCTTTTTTTCGAGTCGTTCCATAACAGAAACCGCTTCGATTATAATCCGCGTAAATTGGTTTTGCAACCCGAGTTGATCTGCAGGCAATCGAGCTTAAAAAAGTAATGAGTGATGAGTTCTTTCGAAATAACGATAATTTTAAATTAATTAAGGACAGGAGCGTGTTCTTTTAAAATTAGGTTCTATGGCTCGTCACTTTGAGGGACAATATGTAGGCAGCATCAAAATTAAATTCGAGTGCATTGGCGTGCCGTATGTAAGCCATGTGCAAAATTATAATTGACCAAATTGGGAACGCTATTGAAACATTATTGTACTGTAATAAATGCCGTACATAAAAAATATTTTTAAGTTTAGGAAGAGTACCAAATAGGTATTGCGTAAAAATGAATGACATCTGCCCGGCGGCGATTCGGCTGCGTATTAATTTGCCATAAGCGGCTGTATTTGCCGGGAAAGTAATTACTAAAAAAAACGTAAAAAAAAATGAAAGGCCACAAAAAAATATTCGCAAAGTTCCTTACTTCTATCATGTTGTTTTTAACGATGATAAACGCTGCATCCACTGCCACTGCTCAAATTGTAAACGGAAGCATCACTAATATAAAGCGTGTATCAACAACCAGGGTAAATGCATTTTATACCAGCAATAAACAGCCTTTAACGCCACTAGCATTTATAAAATTACCCGTGGGTAGCATTAAGCCGCAAGGATGGATATTAAAATATTTAGAGTTGCAGCGGGATGGCTTAACCGGTAAGCTCGGCGGTATTAGTGCCTGGCTGGATAAAAAAGATAATGCCTGGTTTAGTGGCAACGGGCAGGGCAGCCATGGTTGGGAAGAAGTGCCGTATTGGCTAAAAGGTTATGGCGACCTGGGCTATATTTTAAAAGACACCGCCATTATTGCCGAAACAAAATTGTGGCTGGACAAGGCTTTTGAAAGCCAGCAGCCAAATGGATATTTTGGTCCAAGGGTTGTAGAAAATGAGCACCAGGACAATAAAGGCGCTACGCCGGATTTATGGCCCAACATGCTGATGCTTTGGTGCATGCAATCTTTTTATGAGTACAGCCACGATGCACGGGTAATACCTTTTATGACAAAATATTTTAAGTGGCAGCAAACAGTGCCAGATTATAAGTTGCTAAAAATTTATTGGGAAAACAGCCGTGGCGGCGATAACCTGTACAGTATTTATTGGCTGTACAACCACACCGGCGAAAAATGGCTATTGGAACTCGCCCATAAAATCCATCGCAATACAGCGGATTGGTCGCAGAAAGATAATTTGCCTAATTGGCACAATGTAAATATTACCCAATGTTTTAGGGAACCGGCCACCTATTACATGCAGGCAAAAGATAGCAGTTACCTTAAAGCTACTTACAACGATTTTTATTTGGTGCGTGCCTTGTACGGGCAGGTGCCGGGCGGTATGTTTGGCGCAGATGAAAATGCACGCAAAGGCATGGGCGACCCAAGGCAGGCAGTAGAAACCTGCGGTATGGTAGAAGAGATGGCAAGCGATGAAATTTTGATGGGCATTACCGGCGACCCTATGTGGGCAGACCAATGCGAGAAGGTGGCGTTCAACACTTACCCCGCTGCGGTTATGCCCGACTTTAAAGGGCTGCGGTATTTAACAGCGCCCAACATGGTAGTAAGCGATAGCCGCAACCATGCCCCGGGCTTACAAAATGAAGGCCCTTTTTTAATGATGAACCCCTTTAGCAGCCGGTGTTGCCAGCACAACCACTCGCAGGGCTGGCCTTATTATGCAGCGCATTTATGGATGGCCACCCCAGATAATGGCATTGCCGCTATGTTGTACAATAGCAGCGAAGTAAGTGCCAAAGTTGGTACTGGCAAAGGCAGTATGGTTACATTAAAACAAAGCACCCATTACCCTTTTGATGAGCATATTAAAATTGAGGTTAGTACAGCAACTGTTGTTAGTTTTCCTTTGTACCTGCGCATACCGGAATGGTGCAATGGCGCAAAAATACTGGTGAACGGCGTAGTTGAAACTATTGCTTTTGAAGCAGGTTCTTTTGCAAGGATAGAACGTAAATGGAAGCAGGGCGATGTGGTAGAATTAATGTTGCCAATGGCGTTGAAGAAAGATACCTGGGAAAAGAATAAAAATAGCGTGAGCATCGATTACGGGCCACTTACTTTTTCTTTAAAAATTGATGAATATTACAAACAGATGGATAGCAAACAATCTGCCATTGGCGATTCTAAATGGCAGGCAAACGTAGACCAGTCACAATGGCCATCTTACGAAATTTACCCTGCCAGTATGTGGAATTACGGACTGGCGCTAAATGGCCAATCCTTAGACAAACAATTTGAAATAGTAAAGAAGCCATGGCCGAAAGATGATTTTCCTTTCACGCAAAATGCAGTGCCTATAGAGTTAAAAGCAAAAGGAAAATTGATACCGGAATGGGTGCTGGATAAATTTGGGCTATGCGATATTTTGCCGCAAAGCCCGGTAGCGGTATCTACTAAAGAGCAGCCGATAACATTAATACCGATGGGTGCCGCCAGGTTGAGAATAGCAGCCTTTCCGGTAGTAAAATAAAGTTGTTATTAAATGATAATGACTGCGCTATACATTAATAATTGAAGGCCTATAAAAATACCCTTGCTTTAATAATTTTTTTTATAGTGGGCTGAATGTTAAATACCTAATCCAATAAAAATAAAACCAACGTTTTTTCGTTTACATGGAGCCGGAAATAAAGTGGGATTTTACAGGTAATAAGTAGTACTAGAAAAGTTGCTACAAATATATTTATAACCTCCGCTTAATTAGTAACACGGCTATCCAATTTATGAAGAGCCTTATAACCTTTAGCGACATGGTACTATTTAAGTTTCATTTTTATGTAATGGTATTTTATAGTTTTTTTGTTACGCCTGCGGCAGAAGCACAACAACAAAAAACTTTTAGTAACCCGTTATTGCCTGTAGGTGCAGACCCATGGTGTATCTATAAAGATGGGTTTTACTACTATACCCATACAACCGGCACAAACATTACGCTGTGGAAAACCAAAAGCATTGCTAATTTAAAGACGGCTCAAAAAAAAGTAGTTTTCAGGCCACCGGTATCCGGGCCTTTTTCTAAAGATTTATGGGCTCCGGAAATTCATTTTTTTAACCACAAATGGTACATTTATTTTGCGGCAGATAGTGGCAGTAACATCAACCACCGGTTATATGTTTTGGAAAATAGCTCCCCCGATCCGTTGCAAGGCGAATGGGAAATGAAGGGCAAATTAGAAACGCCGGAAGATAAATGGAGCATTGATGGTTCTTTGTTCTTGCATAAAAAACAGCTGTATTTTATATGGTCTGGCTGGCAGGGCGATACCAATGGACAGCAAAATATTTACATCGCAAAAATGACAAACCCGTGGACGATAGAAGGGGAACGGACGCTTGTTTCCAGCCCTGAGCTGCCCTGGGAAACTATTGGCGACTTACACGATAAAGACAATCCGCCGCATGTAAGTGTAAACGAAGGCCCCGAAGTTTTGGAGCATGGCAATAAGCTGTACCTCATTTATTCGGCCAGTGGCTGCTGGACGGATTTTTATGCTTTGGGCATGCTTACAGCATCTGGCAATAGCGACCTAATGGATGCTACTTCCTGGGTAAAATCGCCCCAACCGGTCTTTAAGCAATCCAAGGAAAACAAAGTGTATGCACCCGGGCATAATTCATTCTTTAAATCCCCTGATGGAAAAGAGGATTATATTTTGTACCATGCCAATGCGGCGCCTAACCTTGGTTGTGGCGGTTTTCGTTCACCTCGTGCACAAAAATTTACATGGAACAAAGATGGCTCGCCTAATTTTGGTATTCCGGTAAAGGAGGGGGAGGTGTTAAGGTTGCCTTCGGGAAGTAGATAGTTTTCCTATATTAATTATAATGACTATCCGTAATTAGGTGCAAGCTAATTAATTTAGTATATTTGCTATACAAATTAGCAAAATGAATTTAGACAATTTTTTTTCTGAGTTTTCTACGGAGAGTGCTTGCAAACGCTACTTTAAATCACAACGTGAATCTAAAGGCATTGTTTGTAAAAAATGTGGGTGTACCCAACATTATTGGATTGAGAATTTGAGTAGATGGCAATGTAAAGGCTGTAGAAAATCCGTGGGCTTAAAATTCGGGACGATTATGGAAAATTCAAATCTACCTTATAAGGCCTGGCTTTGGGGGATTTATTTTTCCACCCTTACAAAAAAAGGCTTTTCTGCTCTTGAGATGCAGCGCTTATTAAATCACAGCCGCTACGAATCCATTTGGCTT
>JANXVN010000296.1 GCA_025351645.1 Ferruginibacter sp. | reverse complement strand
TGCGAATCTGCGGCAATAAATCAACCTAAAAATATAACAAGCTAATCTGCGAATCTGCGGCAATAAAATAAACCTAAAGCTATAACCAGCTAATCATCGGCAATAAATACTATACCACAATTTTTTAAAGCCGCAATAAATACGCACTTTTGCATCATAAAACGTAACATTAATTTTGACAGGCACCTTCAAAGCCAATAACCCTTACAATACTTTTTTGCTATTGGTATATGGGCTGCTGTTAAAGCTGCCTATGTTCCTGCACCCCACTATACCAGTGCCGCAACAAACAGATGGCTTTTTATTCAGGGCCTTATTGCAACAACTGACAGGTATAGGGTTAAGTTTCCCATCAGTTTATGCCATCATTACGTTTTTATTATTATATACCCAAGCCATTTCTTTTAACAAATTGGCTAACGATGAGCGGCTAATGCAAAAGCCAAATTACCTCACTGGTATGTCGTACCTGCTGCTAACATCCTTATTTAGGGAGTGGAATATTTTATCTGCCCCACTAATTGTAAACACTTTGCTTATTTGGGTGTGGGCAAATATGAGCGGGATGTATAGCACTAAAAATGCACGTGCAACCTTATTTAATATCGGCGTGGCCATTGGGGTTGCCACTTTTTTTTATTTTCCATCCATCGCATTTTCTATATTAATTATTGTGGGCCTCACTGTTACAAGGCCTTTTAACCTGGCAGAGTGGCTGGTGGCGCTGCTTGGCATTATCACCCCTTACTATTTTTTATTAGCGTATGTTTTTTTAACAGATAAATGGAAAGGGTATAAGCTGCCAGGCTTTGCTGTTGGGCTGCCAAAGTTTTACGCATCGCACTGGGCATGGGCAGCTATCATTTTTGTATTGGCAATGACGGTAATAGGCTTGTTTTTTATACAGCAAAATTTTCGCCGCCAATTAGTGCAAACCCGTAAAAGTTGGAACCTCGTTTTTCTCTACTGTCTCGTGGCCATCTTTATACCTTTTATCAACACCACACACACGTTTCAATATTGGATATTATGCGCCGTGCCGCTATCAGCCTTTATGGGGGCAACTTTTTTATACCCCACAAAAAAATGGTTCCCATCGGTATTGCATTGGTTAATGGTGGGTTTTGTAATTGCCTTTAGCTACTTCGTAAAATAATAAAATGTATTTGTACTTTTGTACTTGAATAACAAAGGCAATAAATTTATTTATTGCCCGAACTAAGAAGCCTTGTTCATCATTCTTGCCCGTCCGAATGGCAGCCGGGCGGATGTTAGTCACTTGTACAAAAATGCTATGAGGGGCTTTTATCATCGGCTCTAGGTAGCAATAGGGCGGTGGCAGTTTTCGATAATCGAAAAGCAGAAGGGCATAGCAAATTTTAACAAAAATCTCCTATTAAATTGGGGCAAAATAAATAAATATGAAATTTGGTGTAGTAATTTTTCCGGGCAGTAACTGCGATAGGGATATGATAGAAACATTAAGGGACGAACTTAAGCAAGAAGTAATAGAACTATGGCATAAAGATAAAGACATTAGCATGTTCAATACAGAAGATTGTATTGTGCTGCCAGGAGGCTTTAGTTACGGCGATTACCTGCGTTGCGGCGCCATTGCCAAGTTTAGCCCAATGATGCAAAGCGTAATTGAATTTGCCAACAAAGGCGGCAAAGTGCTGGGTATTTGTAATGGCTTTCAAATTTTATGCGAGAGTGGTTTATTGCCAGGCGTATTGTTACGCAATAGCCACCAGCAATTTGTGTGCAAAAATATTTTTATAAAAGAAGCGGCGTCCGAAAGTTGCGAACCATTAAAAATTCCGGTGGCGCACGGCGAAGGCAGGTACTTTGCAAATGATGCAACGCTGGAACAATTAGAAATGCACCGCCAAATAATTTATCGCTACTGCGATGACGGATGTGCGGTTACCATCGAAAGCAACCCTAATGGCGCCATCCACAATATAGCAGGCATCTGCAATAAAGAAAGGAATGTTTACGGCATGATGCCCCACCCCGAAAGGGCCTGCAGCGAAGCTTTAGGCAATACCGATGGCAGAAAAATATTCACCCATTTGTTTGGCATCAACTAAATAAAAATACTGCTGCCAACCTATTCACTATGTTTAACATCTTATAAAAGCAATTGATAAGTAAATTGCAAAGAATTATAATAAGACAAAATGAAAAAAATATTTACCGTAATAGCCGTTATGTTTTTATTTGTTGCAACAAATGCACAACAAAAAGTAAGCTGGAGCTTTACTGCTAAAAAATTAGCTAATAATAAGTACGAGCTGCACATGGTGGCAACACCGCCAACTGGCTGGCATATTTACTCGCAATTAACACCTGATGGAGGCCCAATACCAACGGAGTTTACATTTACCAGCAATGCTTTGGTAATGGTACCAGCAACTAAATTGAAAGAAACAGGCAAGCTGTTAAGTTACTTCGACAAAAATTTTAAAGTAGAGGTGAAGTATTTTGAAGGCGCGGTCGACTTTGTAAAAACCGTAACTGTAAAGGGCAAAATAAAAACAAATGTTAGCGGCACAGTAGAATCAATGATATGTAACGATCGCACCTGCATGCCGCCTACAAAACAAACATTCAATATTGGATTAAACTAGGGAATAACTATTTGAGATGATTAAGCACAGGATATTATTTATAGCGGGTATATTTTTATCGCTCGCAATGGCTGCACAGGATATAAAACCTGTGCAGTTTAATTTTAGCAAAGTAGATAAAGGCAATGGCGAATACACACTTAAAATTGTAGCAAAGCCAACAGCAGTAAAACTTTTCTCTATCCAAAAAATTTCTGACGACCTACCGGTAAATACCAGTTTCAGTTTTGATTCTACCATAAAAAAGTACCTGCAGGATAGTATTGCCGAAACCGGCAGCCTTCAAACAGAAAAAGACGCAGCACTAAATAATACTTCCATAAAATTTTATACCGACTCCGTAATTTGGCTGCAAAAAATTAAATTAAGTGCAGGGGACAGCATCCGCGTAAAAGGCAGCATTATCTACTACTATAAAAAAGGAGAAAGTATTGAATCAGCCGAACAGCCTATCAGTATGCAGTTTCAATACAAAGCAGCTTCTGTTGAAACTGCAAAAACTGTAGCGTTAACAGATACAAGCTTCGCCAATAAATCGTGGTTATTGTTACTGCTGCTAGGCATTGGCGCCGGTTTATTAGGTTTTATAACGCCCTGCGTTTATGCGCTGGTACCCGTTACTGTAAGCTTGTTTTTAAAAAGGAGCAAAACGCCTGCGGAAGGAAGGAAAAATGTATTGGTTTATGCATTATCCATTATACTTATTTATACTGCCATTGGAGCATTAGCTTCTATTGTGCCGAAAACTTTTTGGAACAATTTATCTACCAACTGGATATTTAACCTGTTTTTGTTTTTGATGTTCCTGATATTTGGTATTTCCTTTTTGGGTGCTTTTGATATCAACCTGCCATCATCCTGGGCAAATAAGCTTGATAGTAAATCCAATTCTAAAAGTTACGTAGGCATTTTTTTTATGGCCTTTACTTTAGTGGTGGTGTCGTTTAGCTGCACGGGCAATTTTGTGGCGTCCATACTAGGTTTGGCGGGCGGTAAAGCAGGTAATTTTGGGCCTATAAGCGGCATGTTTGGCTTTGGCTTTGGGTTGGCTTTTCCGTTTATAATTTTTGCCTTTTTTCCTAAAATGCTAACGGTGCTCACAAAAAGCGGCGGCTGGCAGAATGCGTTAAAAGTAACCTTAGGTTTTGTAGAGTTAGCCTTTGCCCTAAAATTTTTAAGCAATGTAGATGTAGCAAAAAACCTGCGCATATTAGATAGGGAGGTATTTATCGTTTTATGGGTTACTATATTTTCTTTGCTCGGCTTTTATTTATTGGGCAAGCTTAAATTTAAGCACGATAGCGAAATGCCAAAAAATGACTGGGGCTTAGAATATATCCCCATCCCAAGGCTGATGCTGGCCATTGCTTCTTTAGCGTTTTCTTTATATTTAATCCCCGGTTTGTGGGGCGCTCCTTTAAATGCGGTATCGGCGTTTGTACCTGCCGCTGGTACGCAAGATTTTATTTTGTATAACCAGCCTGCTCCCTCATCTGCTTCAACTGGCAATAATAATACTGCTGTAACAGCTTCGGCAGCATTGCCACCAATAAAATATGTAAAGCGCTTAAGCAATTATGAGCCCTTAGCCGCAAAGCAAAATAACCTTGTTATTTACTACGATTACAATGAAGCCTTAGCAGCAGCCAAGGTGTTGAAAAAACCGGTGATGATAGATTTTACCGGCATACAATGTGTAAACTGCAGAAAATTTGAAGCTTCTATTTGGCCAGACAATGCAGTAATATCTACAATGAAAAATGATTTTGTAGTAGTTTCTTTGTTCAGCGATTATGATGACGAAGAATTACCGGACAATGAAAAGTTTTTCTCCAAAGCATTAAACGGGCAAGTAATAACAGTAGGCGATAAAAACGAAGACCTCCAGCAAAAATTGATACAAGCATCTGGCCAGCCAAATTATGTATTTGTAGATACAGAAGGCAAATTATTAGTGCCTGGTGGTTATGGATATAACCCAACAAAGGGAGCGAAGGAATTTGCCGCACATTTAGAAAATGTGTTGGCAATATTTAAAAAAGAAAATCCTTAAGAAAAACTAAGAATTAAAAATTCCCTCTTAAAGTAGCCTATAAATTAAATCGACAATCCAGTAAAGAATCAACAAAAACAGAAAGCAGTAAACACAAAACAGCTTAGTTTTTTAAAGTTAAATTATGGTCTTCGAAATCGACCAATAAAAAACATTAAACTATAAACAAAAAACTTCTTTATTTCTCTAAAATAATAAAGCCCTTTACAATGAAAGGGCTTTATTATTTATAACGGGGGTTACAAAACTATCTTTTATAAAGCTATCTGTTTTTCAGCCATCATTTTACGCATGTTTATCAAACCGTAGCGCATACGGCCTAAAGCAGTGTTGATGCTGCATTTGGTAAGGTCTGCAATTTCTTTAAAGCTAAGGTCTGCGTAATGGCGCATAATAATTACTTCACGCTGGTCTTCCGGCAACATATCAATCATGCGGCGAACCCTGTCGTGGGTTTGGTTTTGCATCATGCGGTGTTCTGCACTTGGCTCACTAAAGTTTAGCACTTCAAAAATGTCGCGGTCATCACTTGTTTTGATGCTTGGGCTACGTTTAACCTTCCTAAAATAATCTACACAAAGGTTATGTGCAATACGTAAAGCCCATGGCAAAAATTTGCCTTCTTCAGTATACCGGCCGCCCTTAAGCGTATCGATAATACGGATAAACACATCCTGAAACAGGTCTTCTGCCAGGTACTTGTCTTTTACAAGCAAATAAATTGAGGTGTAAA
>JANXVN010000259.1 GCA_025351645.1 Ferruginibacter sp. | reverse complement strand
CGCCAACAAAAAATATCCAGGAATGAATTTCAATCTTACACAAATACCAGAACGCCATAAAAAGCCTCGTGAACATGGAATAACAATGGTGATGGACAAGGGTTTAAGTGTACAAGAAGCCATAAATTTTATGAGTGTTGCCCACCCGCATGTTGATATTGTCAAACTTGGTTTCGGTACATCTTATGTAACGCCAACGCTTAAAGAAAAATTGGAAGTGTATAAAAAATACGATATACCTGTTTATTTTGGCGGAACATTGTTTGAAGCCTTTTTGGTACGTAACCAATTTGATGATTATGTAAATGCCTGTCATGAATACGGCATTAAATATTTAGAAGTAAGTGATGGTTCTATAAATATACCGCATACAGAAAAGTGTGGCTACATTGAAAAATTAGCCAAAGATTTTATTGTGTTAAGCGAGGTTGGTAGTAAAGATGCCGCACATATTATTCCTCCATACAAATGGATAGAATTAATGCGGGCAGAACTCGAAGCAGGTTCAACTTATGTTATTGCAGAGGCAAGAGAATCTGGCAATGTAGGTATTTATCGTGGTTCCGGCGAGGTTAGGGAAGGTTTAGTTCAAGAAATTTTAACCCAGATACCTGAAGATAAAATTTTATGGGAGGCACCTAAAAAAGAACAACAGTTGTACTTTTTAGAATTGATAGGCTGTAATGTAAACCTGGGCAATATAGCACCTACAGAAGTAATTCCTTTAGAAGCAATGCGCATTGGATTACGTGGCGATACTTTTGATTTATATCTTGATAAAAAATAAGCTGATGAAACTATATGGACTAATTGGTTACCCATTGGGTCATTCTTTTTCAAAACAATATTTTACAGAAAAGTTTGTTAGGGAAAACCTGGGAGATTGTTTTTTTGAGGCATTCCCCATTTCTTCTATAGATCATTTTCCAGCCCTATTAAAAGAAAATACCAGTTTAAAAGGCTTAAGCGTAACCATCCCCTACAAAGAACAGGTACTAAGTCATGTTACTGAACTATCTGAAGAAGTAAAATATATAGGCGCAACCAACAGTATAAAAATTACTGGCGATAAGTTGATTGCTTACAACACAGATATAATTGGGTTTGAACAATCATTTATCATATTTTTACAGCCCTATCATAAAAAAGCCCTGGTACTAGGGTCGGGGGGCGCTTCCAAAGCAGTTCAATATGTTTTAAAAAATTTGGGCATCGAATTTTTAATTGTTACCCGCACACAAAATTGTAAAGAAGGGCATATCAATTACAGCAAACTGGATGCAAATATATTAGCAGAGTTTACCATTATTATCAACACTTCTCCTGTAGGCATGTCGCCAAACGAAAATAACTGCCCGGATATTCCCTACCAGTTTATTACTTCCAACCATTATTTGTACGACTTAATTTACAAGCCAGCAAAAACATTATTTCTACAAAAAGGGGAAGAGAAAGGTGCGGCTATTGAAAATGGCTACGATATGTTATTGATACAAGCCGAAGCAAGTTGGAAAATTTGGAATAGTTGAATTTATAGTTACGCTAATAATTTTTTAAAGAGCTCAGGTATTGCTGCCACTTTTTTATTTATATAGTCGTAACACACCATTCCGGTCTTAGCCTTTACTAATATTATTTTTTCTTCTTTGCGGTAAGTTGTCAGTTGGTAATAAATTTCAAAACTAATTTTTGATAATTCTCCAATACTTAGCTGAACCTCGATAATGTCTCCATAAAATCCTTCTTTCTTAAATTCCACCTCTAGGTCGTTCATTATAAGCCCAGCGCCACCAATATCCAACTCTGTAAAATTATTTTGCGTTAACCATTGTATCCTAGCTTCATGAATAATAGCAACAATTGCATCGTTGCCTACATGGTTGCCATAGTTAATATCGCCAATACGCACAGGTATTGTTATAATAGCTATTGTATGGCCTGTAATAATAATTTTTACTCTTGCCATTTCATTTAAGTATTGTGTAAAAATGCAATAAGCTTTACCATTGCTTTTTTTCTATGGCTAAATTCATTTTTTTCCTCCATATCCATTTGGGCAAAAGTTTTTTCACTTCCATTTGGCACAAATACAGCATCATAGCCAAAGCCATTGCTGCCCTTTCTTTCATTAATTATTATGCCTTCACAAATCCCTATAAACTGCGTTTCTTTTCCATTTAATAATATAGAAATTACTGTCTTAAAATGAGCAGTCCTATTAGTTAATCCCTTCATATTAGAAAGCAGTTTATCAATATTAGCTGCAAAATCTCTATTCTCACCTGCGTAGCGTGCACTTTTAACGCCAGGCTCGCCGTTTAGTATATCCACTTCCAGCCCGGTATCTTCACTAAAACAATTATTATTAGTAAGTTTGTAAATAGTAAAAGATTTTTCACTTGCATTTGCCTCAAGCGTATCATGTGGTTCTGGTATGTCTATATCAATGCCAGCATCTTTAAGCGTAATAATATCAAAAGTATTGCCCAAAACATATCTTATTTCATCAACTTTATGTTGGTTATTAGTAGCAAAAATTAATTTCTCCATCATAATTATCCAATAAAAATTTGTTTAAGGCAATTCCAAAGCTTAGTTTTCTCTGCCTTGTCTTTTTCAATGTGTTTCAATAAACCGGCGGCAACATAGGTCTGCTTATTAAATTGTTGAATTTGGTAAAAAGGAAATTCAAGCGGTAAACCAATCTGCGCAGCAGTTACACCAAATAAAATAATTTTATCTGCTTTCAATTCTACTTCTATACTTTTATATGTAACAGCTTTATTTTTATTTATGTTGATGATAGCCACATCTTCCATTGTCATTTTACAGGCCGATAAAATACCTAATAAAAAATTTAATTGTTCATCGGGCAAATATAAATTGGCTGTATCATCTACAATAATTGTTACACGGCTCCGGTTATTACCCAAAATAGTAAATGAAGCTATAGGCAATGCCTCTTCAATAACGGGTGTTGGATCCATTTCAATTAAAGAGTTTTTAAAAAGCCCAGCAATTAAAAATGGGGTTAACTCAATATTATCTACACTCATATAAGTTTGCTCTGTATTTTTTTGTTCCTTTGTTGTAAAATTAAGCATTATGATAGCTGAAGCAGATTTTAATATCACTAAAGTAAAACAAAGTAAGCTGCAAGACATCAGTTTACACAATGTGCCTTTTGGCAAGTATTTTTCCGACCATATGCTGGAGGTTGATTACGAAAATGGCGAATGGAAAACGCCTTCTATTAAACCATACCAAGCATTATCGCTAGATCCATCGCTAGCATCTTTGCATTATGGGCAGGCTATTTTTGAAGGCATTAAAGCCTATAAAGATGCCAATGGCAACGCTGCCATCTTTAGGCCTTACGATAATTTCAAGCGGTTTAACCTTTCTGCCCAAAGGATGGAAATGCCCGTTGTGCCCGAAGAAATATTTATTGAAGGCATGCGTAAGCTTATTGAAATTGAAAAAGATTGGATACCTGCAGAACCCAATCACTCTTTATATATACGCCCATTTATGTTTAGCACCGATGAAGCCATTGGTGTTAGGCCGAGCGATAAATATAAATTCCTCATTATACTTAGCCCAACTGGCCCATATTATGCTAAGCCGATGCGTATTTATGTAGAAGAAAAATACGTTCGATCTGTAAAAGGCGGCTATGGCAATGCTAAAGCGGCGGGCAATTACGCCGGTTCTTTAAAAGCATCATCCGAAGCTAACAAAAAGGGCTACGACCAGGTTTTATGGATGGATGCCTTTGAACATAAATATGTAGAGGAATGCGGCACCATGAATGCCTTTTTTGTAATAGGCGATAAAATAATTACGCCAGATTTAAACGAAGGGACAATATTAGCCGGTGTAACCAGAGATAGCACTATCGCCATACTAAAAGATATGGGGCATATTGTTGAAGAAAGAAAATTAAGCATTGAAGAAATCATGGATGCATATAAGGCAGGTACACTAAAAGAAATTTTTGGAACAGGCACAGCAGCTACAATCTCTTTAATAAAAGAACTGAAATATAAAGATTTTGTAATGACGTTCGATGTAGAAAAATGGACAATCGCACCAGAAGTAAAAGTAAAGATGGACGCTATCAAGTATGGCGAAGCGCCAGATACACACAATTGGATGTTTAAAGTATAAAAAAATCCTTACTAAAATTGCCCGTTCAATAAGTAAAATTATTGTCCGGGCAAATATAGCAGCTATGGTGGCTATTGTTGTGTCCCTTTTACGCCATACCTATATGGCACGCTTCATCAATGCGCTTTAGTATTGACTATAGTAATAATTTTCAATTAATCTTCCCATCTCAAAGCGTCAATAGCTTTTAGTACAAGTGTATATATATTATGAGCCCGTACTTCTACAATTCCTAAAACCACTCAATAAAATACAGGCCTATTTTTTCTTCCATTTAGTTACCTACAACAAAGCATTTATTTAAAGCTGCGTTTTAACGGAATATCTAAATCATTTGCACAAACATTTATATTACAATAAAGATGCACCCAATGATTTATTAATTATAAACAGTCTGTAACCATTGTAGGATGCCCAAATGCTTGCGTATAAATATGTATATGTCGTGCTTGGCATGAGGTTGTAATAAAAGTTCAAATGATTTTTCATCGGGCGAGAATGCCTGTAACACAGTACAGGCAATTGTTTTATTTGTATATAAGAAGATATTTGGCAATGATTTGAGATATTATTCTAAAATTATTTGGCAATAAGCTGTAAGGTGTTATCTTTGCCGTCCGCCAGCAAAAAAGTGGTGTAGTTCTTATAGGAATTGGTTAAAAAAAAGGGGAAAAAAGTTACAAGAAAAACTTTGAAAAAATACCTAAAAAACTTG
>JANXVN010000257.1 GCA_025351645.1 Ferruginibacter sp. | reverse complement strand
CTCTCCAAAGGAGAGGGAGCTTGACCCTGCTGCCTGTAAATACTTTTCGCATTTGGAGGCGCTTGCTCCGCCAAATTATAAAAACTCTTTAAACCGAATACTATAAGAACCCTCCCTCCTTCGGAGGGCAGGGAGGCTGGGCTTGGGTAAGTTGCTGTTTTACATACTAAACACCTCATCCTGCTGATTCAAAAATTCATTTTCTATCACCTCTTCGCCAGGTTCGTTCTGTTCAAATTCTTTTAGCTTTTCGTGGAAGCCATTGCTTTCTTTAATGATGGCAATTCTTGCGCTCCGTACAAATTCTATCAAGCCGTATGGCTCTAATGCTTTTATTAATTTATCGGTTTCTTCTCTGTGGCCAGTTGTTTCAAACACGGTAAAATCTTTACGGATGGCAACTGCCCTTGCACCGCATTCCCGTAATAATCTTTCTACTTTTACTTTCTCTGCAATTTCATCTGTAGATACTTTATATAACGCCATCTCCTGCCAAACCACTTCATCATTGGTGTTAAAATATGCTTTCAAAACTTCCACTTGCTTTTCAATTTGCCTGCACACTTTCCTTACCACTTCTTCTGTTTCGTCAATTAAAATAGTAAAGCGGTGAATGCCTTCAATTTCTGATGGCGATGTGTTCATGCTATCGATATTTATTTTTCTTCTTGAAAAAATAATAGCGATGCGGTTGAGCAAACCAATCTGGTTTTCTGTGTAAACGGTGATGGTGAATTCTTGTTTCATATTTCGAACTTTACTGTTGTGCGTTATTTATTTAATGGCAATTATGCGTAGCCTTTTATAATCTGCATACCAATCGTTATCCCTAAAAAGCAAAGGATGTAAGGCGTTTTGTACTTCGGTTAAAATATCATTCACAACCGCTTCATCAATGCCTTTTAAAAAAGCGCTGCCAAACATTTTCACCCAATCTTTAATGCCATTTCGGGTATCGGCCAATTTTGTGTCACGGCTAAAATGTGAAGCGTAAGTAACCGTAAAGCCTCTTTTTTCCAGCAATGCCGTATACTCGCTTTCTGAAGGAAAATACCATAATTGTATAGCGGCATTTGTAGTATACCCACGTTTTTTAAGGCTATCCTGCAAAGCTGTAACTATCTTTTCTACATTATGTTTTCCGCCCATTTCCAACACTATCCTTCCGGTGCGTTTTAAATTGCGGTACATACAATCTATCACTTTTTCTTTCTCTAATATCCAATGCAGCGCTGCGTTAGAAAAGATGGCATCAAAGTGTTCGTCAAAGTGAAATTCTTCGCCTGGCTGCACTTTAAATTCCTGTTGCGGATAAGCCACTTTCGCTTTTGTTATCATCTCCAAAGAATTATCTATGCCAATAACCGTAGCGCCAGAACTGGCAATTACGTTGGTAAGGTAACCTGTGCCACATCCTATATCAAGTATGCGTTCGCCTGCTTTGGGCGCCAATAGATCCACCAGATCTTCCCCATATTTAAATACGAAGGAGTGCTTGTCATCGTACAACGCTGCGTTCCATTCTGTAGTGATCATCATTTACGCTATTACTTTTTTATCAATTTTTTAAGTGCTAAAACATAACCGTAATGCATGCCTTCGTGCATGGTTAAAAATTTTACGGCATCTTTTACACTAAGCAATTTTACATTAAAACTTGTTTGATATTCTTTATAGTTACTAAACAGGTTTTTATCCATATCATCTACTAATATATTTATCAAACTCACAGATAATTCTTTTAAAAAATCCAGTTCCTTCTCATCTAAATATGTGTCCGGCTTTGTTCCTTTTGAATATTTCAACACATAGGCTTCATCTATTTTTAAAGGAAGCCCACTCAGCTTATAACACAGCATCTGCTGGCTCACAATGACATGACCAAAATTCCAAATGATATTATTATTGAAACCTTCGGGAATTTTATTTAGCTCATCCATTGATAAGCCATCCATTAATTGTATAAAAAGTTTTCTTACTTCTTTTATTGTAACGATACCTGTATCCATATTAAAAATCTTTTAAAAAATTATTTTAACCTTATTTCTGCTACGCTGCAACCTTGCGGTACCATTGGAAAAACATTATTTTCTTTACCTACCATTACTTCAAGCAAATAAGCACCGTTATGGTTGAGCATTGTTTTCAATGCAGCTTTTAAATTTTCTCTTTCACTTACACGTTGCCCTTCTATGCGGTAACCTTTTGCAACCATTACATAATCTGGACTAGCAATATCTACAAAGGAGTAACGCTTATCGTGAAACAATTGCTGCCATTGCCTTACCATCCCTAAAAATTGGTTGTTGAGAATTAATATTTTTACGTTGGTTTCTGTCTGCATGATGGTGCCCAATTCCTGTATGGTCATCTGTACGCCGCCATCGCCAATAACCGCTACCACTGTACGATGCGGCGCCCCAAACTTGGCACCGATAGCTGCAGGCAATGCAAAGCCCATGGTGCCGGCTCCGCCAGATGTAATGTTGCTTTTTGTTTCATTAAACTTTGCATAACGGCAGGTTACCATTTGGTGCTGGCCAACATCGGTTACAATAATTGCATCGCCGTTGGTGAGCTCATTTAATAATTTTATTACCTCGCCCATTGTCAAATCATCGGTGGTTGGGTTTAGCTCATCCTTAATAACAATATCAATTTCCTGTTGTGTAAACTCATTAAATTTAGCCAGCCATTTGGTGTGCTGTTTCTCTTCGATCAATGCTGTCAATATTGGTAAAGTTTCTTTACAATCGCCCCAAACCGGCACGGCTGATTTTACATTTTTATCAATTTCTGCAGGGTCAATATCTAAATGAATTACCTGCGCTTGCTTGGCATATTTATCAAGGCGGCCAGTAACCCTATCATCGAAACGCATGCCTACCGCAATCAATACATCGCATTCATTCGTTAAAACATTTGGGCCGTAATTACCATGCATACCCAGCATGCCAACGTTTTGCGGATGGTCGGTTGGCAAAGCGCTTAAGCCAAGGATTGTCCATGCTGCAGGCAAGCCGCCCTTTTCTATAAATGCTTTAAATTCTTTTTCAGCGTTGCCCAAAATAACACCCTGTCCAAATATAACAAACGGCTTTTTTGCTTCGTTGATAAGTTTAGCCGCCGCTTCTACATATTCTTTTCTAACAATTGGCTTAGGGCGATAACTGCGTATGTGCGTGCACTTTGTATAGCCTTCGTAATCGAACTTTTGCAGCTGTGCATTTTTGGTAATGTCTATTAAAACCGGTCCTGGCCTGCCTGTGCCTGCAATGTAAAATGCTTTGGCTAAAACTGCTGGTATTTCAGTAGCATCCGTTACCTGATAATTCCATTTGGTAACTGGTGTTGTGATGTTGATAACATCTACTTCCTGAAAAGCATCGGTACCCAATAAATGTGCGTACACCTGGCCGGTGATGCAAACCAATGGCGTGCTATCAATCATCGCATCTGCCAAGCCGGTAACTAAGTTTGTAGCACCGGGGCCACTGGTGGCAAACACAACGCCTGTTTTGCCGCTGCTTCTTGCAAAGCCTTGCGCAGCGTGTATACCGCCTTGTTCGTGCCTTACTAATATATGGGTTAACTGGTCATGGTAATCGTATAAAGCGTCATAGATTGGCATGATGGCGCCACCAGGATAACCGAAAATAGTTTTTACGCCTTCGGCGATGAAGGCTTCCAGCACGGCTTGCGAACCGGTTAATGAAAGCAATTCTTTTTCCTTTATCGGTAATGCGGTTGCTTCGTTTTGCAGTCCGGCTTTTTCTATGATTTCTACCATTTCAATTGTTTGAAAATTTACTTTTTTATACTATTTTCCGGGTGCCAGATGGCTGATTTAAATTTTAATCTTCATCCGTTACACAACCTTCAGACGCATCTTTTACATATTTTGCATACTTGAATAAAATGCCTTTGGTTGCTTTAAGCGGTGCTTGTACCCAGCCAGCTTTTCTTCTTTCAATTTCTGCTTCATCAACTTTTAAGGTAATGGTTTTTGTTGCCACATTTATTTCGATGATGTCGTTATCTTTTACAAACCCTATCAAACCACCAACGTACGCTTCCGGAGTGATGTGCCCTACTACGAAACCATGCGTGCCGCCGCTAAACCTTCCATCTGTTATCAATGCAACGCTGTTGCCTAAGCCTGCGCCAATAATTGCAGAAGTTGGTTTCAGCATTTCCGGCATACCAGGTGCTCCTTTTGGGCCAACATGTGTTATTACCACTACATCTCCGGCTTTTATCTTTCCGGTATTGATACCATTTATTAATTCAAACTCGCCGTTGAAACATCTTGCCGGCCCTTCAAACTGTTCGCCTTCTTTACCGCTTATTTTTGCTACGCTGCCTTTTGTAGCCAGGTTGCCAAATAATATTTGTAAATGGCCGGTTGCTTTTATTGGGTTTGTTATGGGATAAATTATTTTTTGTTCATCAAAATCCAATTCAGGGACATCGGCTAAATTCTCTGCTACTGTTTTACCGGTGACCGTAATACAATCGCCGTGCAACAAGCCAACTTTTAACAGATATTTCATTACCGCAGGCACGCCACCAATGTTATGCAGGTCTTCCATTAAAAACTTGCCACTTGGCTTTAAATCTGCCAGCACCGGAACCCTATCACTGATGATTTGAAAGTCATCCTGCGTAAAAGAAACATCCACACTTTTTGCTATCGCTATAAAATGCAACACTGCATTGGTACTTCCACCTAATGCCATTATAACTGTTACAGCATTTTCAAAAGCCTTCCTTGTCATAATGTCGGATGGCTTGATATCCATTTCCATCAAGTGCCTGATGGCTTTGCCGGCATCTAAACATTCCTTTTGTTTTTCAGGGCTTAATGCCGGGTTAGAAGAGGAGTAAGGAAGGCTCATCCCCATTGCTTCAATGGCACTGCTCATGGTGTTGGCGGTGTACATGCCACCACAGGCACCGGCGCCAGGGCAGCTATTCCGAACAATCCCCTGAAAATCTGCTTCGTCTAAATTGCCTGCTATTTTTTGCCCCAGTGCTTCAAAGGCAGATACAATATTTAAGTCTTGGCCTTTATAATGGCCAGGTGCAATGGTGCCGCCGTATATCATTATGGAAGGGCGGTTCAACCTGCCCATTGCCATGATGGAACCAGGCATATTTTTATCGCAGCCAGGTATGGCAATCAACGCATCATAATATTGAGCGCCGCAAACTGTTTCGATAGAATCCGCAATAATGTCCCGGCTTACCAGCGAATACCGCATGCCATCGGTGCCGTTGCTCATGCCATCACTTACTCCGATGGTATTAAATATTAGGCCCACTAAATCGTTTTCCCAAATACCTTGCTTTACCAGTTTCGCCAAATCGTTCAGGTGCATGTTGCAGGTGTTGCCATCATACCCCATGCTTACCACGCCTACTTGCGCTTTTGCCATATCGGCATCTGTTAAGCCAATGCCGTAAAACATGGCTTGTGCTGCAGGTTGTGTCGCATCTTGTGTTATAGTTCGGCTGTATTTATTTAATTCCATTTTTTACGGGGATTTGAAGATTTTATGATTTTGTGGATTTGAAGTAATTGCTAATTCAAACCTCTTTATGATTTTTATTTCTTTAACTATTCAAGTTCATTTCAAGTTAAAGGTTGGTGGGACACTAACCTTGGCGACCATCCGTGGCGTGTACCACCCGCCACTTGCATTTTTGTTAACTTAACAGCGTTGATTGATAACAAAAAACCCCGTCTCTTTTGGAGGCGGGGTTTTTTTATGCTTAGTAAATTTTTACATAATGAATCCTCCTCCATGCGCTACGGGTATAATAATGACAACGACTGCAATAATAATTACTGCAATTTTTTTTATGCCATTAAATAAATTTGTTGCTAACATGAATGAGTGTTGTACAGCAAATATACCTTAGCGTTTTATAAAAACAAAGAACTTTTTGACAGGTGTTAAAAATATTTTTAAGATTGTGTGGATTTACAAATTGGCAAGCCCATCGTTCCTTCTAAAATTTATACATGTTAACCACTGTTTGTTTATGTTGAGATCAACTAATTAAATGATAGTTGATTTTCTTAATTCTATATTTTCTTTATTCACCCTGCCACTTATCCTTCCGCCGATGTATTCGCTAATTAGTTCACCAATTGTTGACGTGAAATAAAAATTGATTGGGTCAATATCTTTTGATACAAATAAACTGTCAATCGTCCATTGTACGGCGTCCCTTACCAGTTGCGCTTCTTCTTTTAAATTAAAATACTCCAGCATCATTGCGGCTGATAAAATAGAGCCAACCGGGTTGGCGATATCTTTACCGGATGCTAAAGGATATGAACCATGTACCGGTGCAAATAAAGCATTTGAATTACTTACAGATGCAGAAGGCAATAAACCTAGGGAACCGGTAATGGCGCTTGCCTCGTCGTTCAAAATATCGCCCAATAAATTCTCTGTCAAAATAACATCGAATTGTTTTGGGTTTACTAATAGTTGCCTTGCCGCAGTATCTGCCAATAAAAAATTCAATTGTACATCTTGATATTGCAGGGCAACTTTCTTTACCACTTTTCTCCAAAGCCTTGATGTTTCCAACACGTTTGCTTTATCTACCAGCGTTAGCTTTTTTCTTCTTTGCTGCGCCGATGAAAAAGCCAGGTGTGCAATGCGCTCAACTTCTTCTTTGGAATAAATACAAGTATCCGATGCCCATGTTTGCCCATTGTCTGTTTGCTTTTCGCCAAAATAAATGCCGCCGGTAAGCTCCCTGAAAATTATCAGGTCAACGTCTTCAATTATCTTATTCTTTAAGGGAGATAAATGATGCAATGACGGGTAAGTTATTACAGGGCGGATATTAGCGAACAAGCCCAAAACTTTTCTTAACCTAAGCAATCCATGCTCTGAATTTTTTTTGGTGGCAATGCCATTGTTATACTGCGCATTGGCGATAGTGCCTAACAAAATAGCATCCGTATCTAAACAGCTTTCAATGGTTTTGTCTGGTAAGGTGTTGCCTGTTTCGTTAATTGCCGTTACGCCCATGCTGCAATACGTGTAATTGAACCGATGGTTAAAATGTGCCGCAACAGCATCTAATACTTTTATTGATTGCTGCGTTACTTCTGCTCCTACTCCGTCGCCGTTTATTACTGTTATGCTTTTTTTCAATTTTAGTTAGGGTTGTTTTTTTTGTTTTCCTGGGTTAGGGTGGCGCTTTTATGTTTAAAAATTTATTCTTTACTGTTATTGCCTGCTGACCTTACCCCAACCCTCTCCAAAGAAGAGGAAGCTTGACTCTGCTGTGTTTAAATACTCTTCGAATTTGGAGGTGCTTGATTTGCCAAAACATAAAACCTCTTTAATTTGAATACGCTGGAACCCTCCTTCGGAGGGCAGGGAGGCTGTCTCCATGTCAATCTGCATAATTCATTAATGTTCCTCATAGCTGCTGTATTTGTTCAAATGTGCGACGCCACCGCAGTTCCACATAGCTGCTGTATTGGCTCGGGCAACAATTGTATTTATTAGTACACCAGCACATTAACTTATCAGCACATTGGTGGCTTTGTGTTGCTTTGCTAAGGCATTCAAATCTTCTTCCATTACTTCCTTTTTGCTATCGGCTACTTTTAAAAATTCCTGGTATAAAACGTCGATATCATTCCTGTCGAACTGGTAGCCTAACTTTTGAAAGCGGTGCGCTAGTGCACTGCGTCCACTCCTTGCCGTTAGTACAATCTTGCTTTCTTCGGCACCTACTTCGGCGGGGTTAATAATTTCGTACGTCAACGAATTTTTTAAGAACCCATCCTGATGGATGCCGGACGAATGTGAGAAGGCGTTGCTGCCCACGATTGCTTTGTTGCACTGTACCGCCATGCGCATGGTTTCTGCAACCTGCTGGCTTAACGGGTATAATTGTTTGGCGTTAATATCTGTGTGAAAGCCCATGCTTTTATGCTGTTTGATGATCATCACCACTTCTTCCAGCGAGGTGTTACCGGCTCTTTCGCCAATGCCGTTAATGGTACATTCTATTTGCCTTGCGCCATTGATGATGCCTGCGATGGAGTTGGCGGTGGCAAGCCCAAGGTCGTTATGGCAATGGCAGCTTATGATGGCTTTATCAATATTAGAAACGTTGTTTACCAAGTAAGCGATTTTTTCGCCGTATTGATGTGGCAGGCAATAACCAGTAGTATCGGGGATGTTGACCACCGTGGCGCCTGCTTTAATAACAGCTTCAACCACTCTTGCTAAATATTCGTTACTGGTCCTGCCAGCATCTTCTGCATAAAATTCTACATCATCTACAAAGTTTTTCGCCCACTTTACGCATTGTATGGCACGCTGCAAAATTTCATCTTGTGTAGAATTAAATTTAGCTTTTATATGCAAATCAGATGTGCCAATGCCAGTGTGTATCCTTGGGCGAACGGCATATTTTAATGCTTCGGCTGCAAATTCTATGTCTTTTTGTACGGCTCTTGTCAAGCCACAAACCGATGCATTTGTAATGATCTTAGATATTTCGTTGACCGAATTAAAATCGCCTGGCGACGAGATGGGGAAGCCTGCTTCAATGATATCTACACCTAACTCTTCGAGCTTTAAGGCAAGTTCAATTTTTTCTTTAGTATTTAACTTACAGCCAGGCACCTGCTCGCCATCACGAAGCGTGGTATCGAAAATGTGTATCTTATTATCCGTCATAGAAAAAGCTTGATTTTTTACGGGCTGGTTTAATTATTTTTGTTACAAAGCCTTACTATCATATAATTATTCAACTTGGTTTACGAATATAACCTGATAAATTGATGTTGTTTTTACAAAATGTATTCTTAATTACGCTTGATAATGCAGGCATTGACAAAGCAAACCCTTTACCAGTAAGTGTTTAAAAGATTTTAAATTACGATGCCCAACAGAAGTACAGATACCTTATTTCAGCTTATTAAGTCGCTTGAGAAGAGCGAAAAGCGCAATTTTAAATTGTACGCTAACAGAAATTCTTCTGGAGAAGAACTGAAGAGCGTACAATTATTTGATGCGCTTGATAAAATGGAGGAGTATGATGAAGGACTTTTGCTGCGCCGCAACGAAACAATCCGCAAGCAGCAGCTTAGTAATTTAAAGGCGCATTTATACAAACAAATACTAAGTAGCCTGCGGCTAATAAACGATGAGACAAACATTGACATTCAATTAAATGAGCAGATGGACCATGCCCGAATTTTATACAATAAAGGGCTTTATTTACAAAGTTTAAAGGTGCTGGATAAGATGAAAGATATGGCGAAGGCGAACAATCAATCCACTTATTTGCAGCAGGCATTGTTTTTTGAGAAGAGCATCGAATCGCTTTACATTACCAGAAGTATTAAAAACAGGGCTGAACAATTGAGTAAAGAAACCACAGAAGTAAGTAACATTCTAACGCTTTCATCGGAATTATCTAACTTATCGCTGCAATTATATAGCTGGTATATCGAAAACGGGCATAGCCGGAATGAGGAGGAAGATGCAGCCGTGCAACAATTTTTTATTGATGGCTTGGGCGATAAGACTAGCGCCTGTAAACACTTTTACGAAAAATTATACCTGTACCAAAGCTATTGCTGGAACGCTTTTATACGGCAGGACTTTTTGCAGTACTACCGCTACACGCAAAAATGGGTAAACCTTTTTGAGAAAGAACCATTTATGATTGCGATAGAAACCGGTCATTATATAAAGGGCATGCACAATTTAATGGGGTCGCATTTCGACTTGAACAATCACCACAAATTAAAAGAAACTTTAGCGGAATTTGAAAAATTTAGCCAGAGTGAAATTGTGCAGAACAACATCAATAATAAAATTCAATGTTTTATTTACGGCACCATTTCTACCTTTAACAAACACTTTTTAGAAGGCAGCTTTACGGAAGGCTTACAGATGATCCCCGAAATTGAGAGCAAAATAAAAGTGTATGAAATTTACATGGACCGCCACCGTATTTTAGTGTTTGATTATAAAATTGCCTGCTTGTATTTTGGCAGCGGCAATTATGAAAAGGCGATTGATTATTTAAACAAGATCATTAACTGGAAAGTAGACCTGCGTACCGATTTACAATGTTACAGCCGCCTGCTGCATTTAATTGCACATTATGAATTGGGCAACTATGAAATTTTAGATTCGCTGATCAAATCTGTATATCGTTTTATGGCGAAGATGAAAAACTTAAGTGTGGTAGAAGAACAAATATTTAAATTTATCCGAAAAAGTTTTCAGTTATCTGTGAAAACCATTAGGCCAGAATTAGAGCAGTTGTTGGTAAAATTAAAAAAACTGCAAAATAATCGTTTTGAGACACGAGCATTTATTTACCTGGATATTATTTCGTGGCTGGAAAGTAAATTGGAAAATATTCCGGTACAGGAAATGTTGAAATTAAAATTCGCCAGTAAAAGAAATGCTTGATTTTTATTGAAAATAATTTACTGCCAATGCATATCCTTTTAAGCCCAAGCCGCTAATAACACCTTTTGCTTTAGCAGAAACATGGGATAGCTTCCTAAAATCTTCCCTGCCAAAAACGTTGGAAATATGTACTTCAACAACCGGCGTTATTATGGCTGCAATGGCATCGCCTAACGCAACAGAGGTGTGTGTATAACCACCAGGGTTTAAAATAATGCCATCATAAGCAAAGCCTACCCGCTGTACTTCATTAATTAATTCGCCTTCTATATTACTTTGAAAGTAATTAAATATTACCTGCGGAAACAAGGCTTTTAATTCTTCGAAATATTGCTCAAAAGTTTGGCTGCCGTAGATGGCTGGTTCCCTTGTACCGAGCAAGTTTAGGTTTGGCCCGTTAATGATGGCGATTTGCATGGTGCGAATATAAAATTATTTATAACACAAAATGCTAACACGATTTTTTAAAGACGAGTTATACAAAATATTACAGGCAGGATTTTATTAAAAAAGGCCGCCTCAATACCTGAGGCAGCCCATTATCAATTATTAAATAAAAAATTATCCATTATTTTTTATCATTTCTACAAACTCATCAAACAAATAACGGCTGTCGTGCGGGCCAGGCGTAGCTTCCGGATGGTATTGTACAGAGAACGCATTTTTGTTTTTCATCCTTATCCCTTCAATAGAATCATCATTCAAATTCATATGGGTAATTTCCACAGCCGTTGAAGCCCTTACTGCAGCAGGGTTTACGCCAAAGCCGTGATTTTGTGTAGTGATTTCACTTTTGCCGCTGATGATGTTTTTTACAGGATGGTTCAATCCCCTATGCCCGTGGTGCATTTTAAAAGTAGGTATATCATTGGCCAATGCCAATAACTGGTGGCCAAGGCAAATACCAAAAAGCGGTTTTTCTGCGGCAATTATCTGCTTAATAGTTTCCACTGCATAACCCATTGGTGCAGGGTCGCCAGGGCCATTGCTGATGAAATAACCATGGGGCTCAAACTTTTCTAATTCCTCAAAACTTGTTTTGGCGTTGTGTACTTTTACATAAACGCCTCTTTCTGTAAAACAGTGAAGTATATTTTTTTTTATACCATAATCTAATACCGCCACTCTTATTTGGCTATCAGGGTTGCCAACAAAATAGGGTTCCTTTGTGGAAACTACCGAAGCCAGTTCCAAACCATCCATGGAGGGCACTTTATCAAGTTGAGTTTTTAAGATTTCAACATCCAAAATTTCAGAAGATATGATGCAATTCATGGCGCCTTGTATGCGTACATGAGCTACTAAAGCCCTTGTATCGATATCGTCTATTGCCACTACATTTTGTTGTTCAAAATATAATTGCATAGATTCATCCGCCATAAAACGGGAGTATTGTTCTTCCAGGTTTCTGCCGATTACGCCCTTTACTTTTACGCTATCACTTTCCACATCCATAGCAGTAACGCCATAGTTGCCAATGTGTACGTTGTTCATTATTAACACCTGCCCGTAATAACTGGGGTCTGTAAAAACTTCCTGGTAGCCAGTCATGCCGGTATTAAAACAAATTTCGCCGGTAGTAGTGCCAATCTTACCAAAAGCATGGCCGTGAAAAATAGTGCCATCTTTCAGTAATAAGATAGCTGGTTTTTTATGTGAAGGAGTTGCCATAATTTTAAAAGTTGTGCAAAGAAAAGAAATCGGTGATTGATTACAAGATTATTTTTTTTAACAATCAATTTTATTTTTAAAGAAATGGCATGCTATTAAATTTGAAGCGTAAGGGATGGTAACGGAAATCCTTTTTTTGTCCGCCCCGGCAAAAAAAGATTGAAGTGGACAGCCCGCCCCCTTGGCGCCTCGCCTTGGGTTACGCCCAAAAAGTCAGGGAAGCTCATAAAAAAGCTCCGATAAAAATATCGGAGCTATATAAAAGTAAACTTTTCAATTATGCTTCTGGGGTTGCATCAGTAGCTGGTGTTTCGTCTGCTTTAACTTCTACAGCTTCTTCAACTGCTGAGGTATCTGCTTTCTTTTTTGCACCACCGCTACGCCTTGTCTTTTTAGCTGGTTCTTCTGCTGCTACCTTGGATATGCCTTTACCGTAAATTTCATTGAAATCTACCAATTCAATCATGGCTAATTCAGCGTTATCACCAGTTCTTGCGCCTAATTTAATGATACGGGTATAACCACCCGGGCGGCTTGCCACCTTAGGCGCTACAACAGTAAACAATTCTTTAACGGCAGCTTTATCGTGCAGGTAACTAAACACAATACGATGGTTGTGCATGATAGATTCCGTGCTTTCTGTAGCTTTTGTTTTGGTAATTAGTGGCTCGATATAGCTACGTAAAGCCTTTGCTTTAGCTAAAGTTGTAGTAATCCTTTTAAAAGTAATTAACTGACAACCTAAATTCATAAGCAATGCTCTTCTATGAGACGCAGTCCTGCTTAAATTATTATTTTTATTTCCGTGACGCATGACATTTGTGTTTTTGTTTTCGCCTCCACCGTGTCAGGAATTGGAGGCTACTAATTAATTACTCAATTATAAATTACTCAATTTGAAAATGTTACGGACTCAAAAAAATTTGAGCTATTGAGCCGTTGTTTCATTTTCAAATTAATTATTACTCATCATCTAATTTCAGCTTGCTCAAATCCATACCAAAGCCTAAGCCTCTTTCGTTTAAAACCTGTTCGATTTCGCTTAAAGATTTTTGACCGAAGTTCCTGAATTTCATAAGGTCTTCCTGTTCGTATTGAACAAGTTCGCTCAATGAATTGATTTTAGCAGCTTTTAAACAGTTAAATGCACGTACAGAAAGGTCTAAATCTTCTAAAGGTGTCTTTAACACTTTACGTAATTGTAAAGTTTGTTCGTCAACCAGGTCTTCTTTCTTATCTTCTTTGGTGTCAAAAGTGATGTTTTCATCAGTAATGATCATCAAATGCTGGATAAGTATCCGGCTTGCTTGCTTAACAGCTTCTTCAGGATGAATAGTGCCATCAGTAATCACTTCCATGATCAATTTTTCAAAATCCGTGCGTTGTTCAACACGGGTATTTTCGATGGTATATTTTACATTCTTTATTGGCGTATAAATGGCATCGACTGCAATGTATCCAAAATGAGAATTTTTTTCCTGGCTGTCTTCTGCAGGCACATAACCACGTCCTTTTCCAATAGTGATTTCTATATCTAGTTTAGCGCTGCTATCCATGATGCAAAGAATCAATTCTGGATTCATTACTTCAAAAGATAAAGATGCTTCGCCAATATTGCCGGCAGTTAACTCCGTTTTGTTCTTAATAGAAAGGCTGATTTTTTCTAAGCTAACTTCATGGTCAACCTTCTTCTTAAAGCGTACTTGCTTAAGGTTTAGGATTATTTCGGTCACATCTTCTGTGATACCTTTTATAGTGGCAAACTCATGATCAGCACCAGTAATGTTGATGCCTACAATTGCATAACCTTCTAAAGAATTTAATAAAACCCTGCGAAGAGCATTACCGATAGTAACACCATAACCTGGTTCAAGCGGACGAAATTCAAATTGAGCTTCGAAGTCATTTGCTTTCTGAAGAACAATCTTATCGGGCTTAACAAAATTTAAAATTGCCATTTGTATTTTGTTGTTTTAATGTTTAAAATTTGTGACAGAAAATTATATTTCCCATCATCGTTGCGGTTTTCTCCTATACAATTAGCTTTTAGCATTTCCTTTTCAGGAATTTACTTAACCTTATTTGCTATACAATTCCACAATAAGCTGTTCCTTAATATTTTCAGGAACACTTTCCCTTTCAGGATAAGCTATAAAAGTACCTTTCAATTCTGTTTCGTTAAAATCAATCCAGCTAAATTTAGTATTTTTTCCACGAACATTGCTAGTGATAGCAGTATTTACAGCGCTCTTATTTTTTAGCCCGATAGTTTCACCTGGTTTCATTGAGTAAGAAGGAACGTTTAATACATCGCCGTTAACGGTGATATGCTTGTGGCTAACCAACTGGCGTGCAGCCTGGCGGCTTGGTGCAATGCCCATACGAAAAACAACATTGTCTAAACGTGCTTCCAATAATTTAATAAGGTTTTCACCAGTAACGCCTTTACGCCTTGCAGCTTCATCAAATGTTTTACGGAACTGTTTTTCCAGCAAGCCATAAGTATATTTAGCTTTTTGTTTTTCACGCAATTGTAAAGCGTATTCGCCTAATGTTTTACGTTTGCGGTTTGCACCGTGCATTCCTGGAGGGTTACTGTTTTTAGTCAACCATTTTCCGTTTCCTGTAATTGGCTCTCCGAAAATCCTGGAGATCTTTGTTTTTGGACCTGTGTACCTTGCCATATTAATTAAATGTTTCCGTTTTTTTGTGAAGGCCCGCTAATCGGTAAAAACGGTAAAAATAAATCACCAGGCCTGTAAATATGTTGAAAGATAATCTGAGTAGCTTCTTAAAAATTTTATTGGGGTTAATCCAAATCAGACATTAAAAAATCCAACATCAGACATCTAAATTATACCCTTCTTTTCTTTGGAGGACGGCATCCGTTATGTGGAAGCGGCGTAACATCTTTAATCATATTGATTTCGATGCCAGATTGAGATAAAGACCTGATAGCACCTTCACGGCCTGAACCTGGGCCCTTTACAAATACATCTACTCTCTTTAAACCTGCATCCATTGCCACTTTGGCGGCATCGGCTGCTGCCATTTGGGCTGCGTAAGGCGTATTTTTCTTACTGCCTTTAAAACCCATTTTACCAGCACTAGACCAGGAAATAACCTGCCCTGTCTTGTTAGTTAAGCTGATAATGATGTTGTTAAAACTTGCAACGATGTGTGCATCTCCGTAGCTGTCTACTTTTACTACTCTTTTTTTAGCTGCTGCTTTAGCGCTTTGCTGAGCCTTTTGTGCTTTTGCCATAATAAATTTAAAATAGGTAATCTGTTAAAAAATATATTCCGGTAGTACCGGAACTGAACCAACTCTCCTGCCGGCTTTAAGCTATCTGATGTTCGTTCAATTGTATTGAAGCCTATAAAAACGGATACCAAGTATTGCTACCTGGTATCTTTTTTAATTATTTTTTAGCAACTTTCTTCTTGCCGGCAACTGTTTTACGTTTGCCTTTACGAGTACGGCTATTAGTACGAGTACGCTGGCCACGTAATGGTAAGCCTTTACGATGGCGTAAGCCGCGGTAGCAAGCGATATCAAGCAAACGCTTAATGTTCATCTGCACTTCACTACGTAAAGCACCTTCAGTCTTAAACTCAGTATTGATAACGTTACGGATGGCAGTTTGTTCATCATCGTTCCATTCGTTAACTTTCTTATCGTAGCTTATTCCAGACTTGTCTAAAATATACTGAGCTGTTGAACGGCCGATACCAAATATGTAGGTAAGTCCGATTTCGCCTCTTTTGTTTTTTGGTAAA
>JANXVN010000255.1 GCA_025351645.1 Ferruginibacter sp. | reverse complement strand
AAGGTCGCCACCGGTAAACATTTTTTCTTTTTGAAAACCTCCCGACTTTACTGGCTCCGGCTCATCTTGTTGTGCTTGTGCAAAAATTGCCATTGAAAGGCTACTTAAAAATAATAGCAAAAATACTTTTTTCATTACGCTGATTTTTATTAAGATAAAATTGTAGGATACTATAAATCTATCTTTATTATGGAAGTAGATACCGTGTAAAATTCGTATAAAAATTTGAGTTATTAATCAGCACTTTAAAATGTATAGTATCCTCAAATGTTAAAAATAATTGTTAACCTGAAAGGAATTAAAAAGAAGTTTGTGAAGTAAACACAAGCCGCTAAAATTTAGGGCAAAGTACCTGGTGCGTATCGCCGGAAGATTGGTTGTAGAAACCCTTTTTAGTAACATTAAATTCTGAAGCGCCCTGCATGTTATTGAAGTTTTTAAGGCTTGAAGTAGTTACATCGTAACTAAAAGTAAAACGAACATTTTTTAACTCGAAGCCCACCATTGGTATAAAGGCATCGCCGCCACGATAATAAATGCCGGCAATCAACTGCTGCTCGCCGCCCTGGCCCGAAAGGTTATAGTTTGCGTTTAGCCCAAGCATAAACTCACTGGCTTTTGCTTGTGTAGTATAATAAATATTAGGATTGATGATTACACGGTCATCAACTTTTATAAGGGCGTTTATAAAACCAATATGCCGCATAGAAATAGCGCTACTATCGGAGTTATCTGTAAAAAAAGTTTCTTTAGGATGGTTGACATGATGTATAGAATAACCTGCATTTACGTACACATTTTCATTAGGGAAATAGGCATAGTTCATCCCTACCTGCATATCAAAATAGCTTACATTACTATTGGCCAATACAACAGAAGTTGATACATTGCCATCAAAAAACTTACCATCAAACTGGTCGGGAAATTTTAGTTTGCTTTGGTCTATACGCTTATTTGCCCAGCCTAGATTAAAGCCTGCAGTAAGCAGGCTGGCATTGCCCAGCATTTGATGGTAAGCTATAGAACCATACACTTTCGTTGACCGCAACCCCCCGCTGCCCGCCACATCGCTTAAAATAAACCCACCAAGGCCAAGCCAGCCATTTTCTATCTTGCTACGTAATACCTGCGCATCGCCATAAATACTTATTGTTTTATAAGGCTGCGCCAAAATAGATGAATACTGGTTGCGGTAACTTGCACCAAGCCTGTAATCCGCATCTGGTATAAACCCTGTATTTGCAGGGTTCACCGTAAGCGGGTTATTAAAAAATTGCGAGTAATGCAAATCCTGCGCCTCTGCAAATGCAGCCAGCAAAATCGTTGTCAATATTAATAATATGGTTTTTTTATTTTTCAATTGCTACTTCTCTAGTTATCTTAACAAAGTTATATCCCCGGTTTTTTTATATTTTTTGCCATCTGTAAATTCTACATCCAGTGTGTAAGTATATACGTCCATTGGTTGCAGTGCCCCTTTAAATGTTCCATCCCATCCATCGCTTTTTGCAGCAGAAGCAAAAACTACTTGCCCCCATCTATTATAGATTTTCCAGGCAATTTTACCTATACCAAAACCTTCTACCTTAACAATAGCATTTTTACCAAACTTGCCAGGCGTAAAGGCATTGGGCACATCAAGCAAAGGCACTATTTTTGCCGTTACATTAAAACAAAAAGTATCAATACAACCCGCGGGATTAATGGCTTGAAGGCAAACGTTAAAAGTGCCGGTGCTGGTAAATTGGTATAGTGGGTTTATTTCTGTAGATGTTTGCCCATCCCCAAAGTTCCAGATATAACTTGTTGCTCCGATAGATAAGTTGCTAAACTGTGTAGGGGTATTTTCTGCCCCGGGGTTTGGCGAAGCAGTAAACTTTGCAGTAGGTATCGCATACACAGTAACGGTAGTACTGGTAGAATCTATTTTATTACAGGTAGATGCATCGTTGGCAATAAGTTTTATAATATAAGTGCCTGCTGAAGTAAAGGTATGTACAGGGTTTACAAGATTTGAAAAATTACCATCCCCAAAATCCCAGGTAAAATCCGTACCGCCTAAAGAAGTGTTTTGAAAATTAGCGCTATAAGGTTCGCAGCCTCTATCAGGCGTTGTAAACTGCGCTTTAACGGTTACGGCTAACCGCACTTGTTTAGTTATCGAATCGGGCGAGTTACAAAACGTAGTATCATCTACCACTAATTTTACATTGTAGGTGCCTACAGATAAGTAAGTATGTTGCTGCGGCCCAAAGCCTGTTCGTACTATAGGGGTGCCATCCCCAAAATCCCAAATAAAACTATTAGCAGTATAATGGGATAATATTGCAGTTGTAGTGTTAGTAAATGTATAAGATAAGTTTGTACATGGCGGTATTTTAGATGCTATAAAATTTGGTGTCACTTTGTTGTTTCCCACCTTAACATAGGTGTAAGCGGTATCTGCAATATTACAGGTGGCAGAATCTATAGAAACCAGCATTAGCCTAAATGTACCTATATTGTTGTATGTATGTGCGGTACTGTTATTAGGCGCAAATGTGGTATCTTTTTTAGTGTTGGATGGGTCGCCATAATCCCAGATATACATTTTTCCTTTAGCAAGGGTATCTGTAAATTTAATAGTTAAAGGCACGCAGCCAACAGTATCTATAACGCCGTTGATTGTAGCTTTTACACTGGCACCAATACCACCAAAATTCATTTCTATTTTTACCGCCGCTTCATTACAATTTGAGGAGCCATTTACCGGTGCCCAAACACCAGGAGTAGTAGGAAAAAATCCGTTTGTGCGTGGCCCGCCGCAGTTAGCGCAGATGGCCTGGTAAATGATGCCATTAGCATCAAACCTGCTTGTGCCGCCATCCACGTGGTCATCAAAGCCACCCGACTGGCCAAAGAAACTTCCGAACAACTGGCTCTTAGCATCTTTTTCAAGTACAAAAAAGTAAAAATCGCCGCCGTCCGTACTGGTCTTAATAGCATTACTGGTAACTGGCAAGCCTGTTGTGCCTGCACAAGGGTATTGGCGTTGCGCATTAAACTTGCCCCCCCAGCCAGAAACATAAACGTTTTGGCACCTATCTACTAAAAAAGCAACAGGAGAAATATTTGGTATGGATGAATTGGTACCATAAGTAGTAGAGTACACATAACTGGAAAGGTTAGGCTGCAGCTTGGCTATAAATTGCTTGGCGCCGGCATTGCTGAAAGTGGCATTTTTTGTAGGCCAGTTTCCAGTAGTAGCGCCCATTATATAAGGAAAGCCAAACTTATCAAACTGTATTCCATAAACCAGGTCGTTGCCAGAAGTACCTGCAAAAATTGTTTGGATAATAGCTGAGCCATCAGGCTTTATTTCTGTTACAAAGCCATCTATTGCACCGCCTTGAAACGTAGCGCCTATGCCCGGTTCGGCAACACCTGGCACAGTACCGGGCAACGTTGGGCTTGTGGTGCCACCTGCCACATATAAATTACCTGTTAATGGGCTAATTGATAAAACAAAACATGCATCGGTTCCGGCACCACCAAAAAAAGTACTAAATATTAGGTTGGAAAGTGTGGGATTGAATTTTAAGATTACCCCATCCTGCGATATGCCACCATCTGGCGCAGTATTGCCAAAAGTTTTTTGGAATGCGCCATCAGTCACTGGAAAGTTAGCCGATTGTGTACAGGAAGCCAATAATATATTATTTGCGCCATCTAAAATTACTTCGCTCCTTGCATCATCGCCATAGTTGCGCCTAGTTTTATAAGCGCCATCTGTTTGAGGGTTAGCCTCCGGTGGCAATGGTGTGTACTTACCTTTTACATTTACGCCATCATCTCCACTGCCTCCAATTTTTACAGAGCCAATCAATGCAGTACCACTAGCATTAAACTTAACAATAAAAATATCACTGCCCCCCGGGTTTTTAACCAAGTTAAGCTGTGCAGGAAAATCGGACGAACTTGTCCTGCCAGCCACAATTAGATTTCCTTGTCCATCACAAATCATACTATGCGGCTGCTCATTTCCGGTGGCTCCACCCAAATAGGTGGCGTAAATTCTGTCGGTGCCCGTTGGCGACAATTTCATAATGGCTATATCATAAGGGCCATTAGCATCTTCCTGTCCACCGCCACCCCATTTGGTCTGAAATGCACCTATCGAAACCGGGTAACCAGTACCTGGGCCAAAGGAAATTCCACCTGCAAAAAAACTACCATCCGGCCCAGGAGTTGCAGTGTAGCCCCAATTATCATTTGTACTGCCTGTAAACGAAGCAAAAATTAAGGTAGGGTCTATTATTATAGTTGCATCTGGCGAGTAATCTTTTACTTTAAATTTTACCACATCGCCTTTCAATATATACTTACAATCTAAAGTAGTACGGCCTTTATCATCAGCCTGGTAGGTGTAGGGGTATAATTCTTTTACTTCGCCCACAGATGTACTAACCACTAATTCTTTATTTTTTATCTGTAGATTATCGGCACCTTCATACTTCAACGCAATATTATCTATAATACCACCGGGGTGTACTATAATATCATACTTCAAAGTACCTGCATCCGTATAATACCTTACATCAATGTTAGGATACATATTTTTGTAGGTAACTCCCTGGTAAATTTTACAGTTGCCTTGCCATTTACTTTTATCGTTGCCAATAAAATAGTTGTTGTAAGTAGATAAAGCCTTGTCTGGCTGAGCTTTTGCATTTGGAGATGCATTTAAAAAACTTACGCGGTAGGCATGCGAACGAATAATAAACCCATTATTTTGCACGGGGCTTATAGACTTCTCATTGGCAGATGAAGCAGGGTTGCTCGTGCCAGCTGGCCGTACCTTAATGCTATCGTTTGTTTGATGCCCATGCATGTGTTCTTCAAATACCCTCATGTCAGCCTCGTTATGAAGCAATACAGTAAAGCCATTTTTTTGAAGAAAGAAACCGCCGTTAGATATATCGCTTTTAAAATCGACTTCTTTTTGCCACTGCCCTTTATTTTCTATAAATTGTAATTGGGCAAAAGATGATTTGCCCGCAAATATTGTAACCAATATTAGTGATAAATTAAAAGCTATTTTATTAATAAGATTCAATAGAGGTATTTTTTACAAAGTACTAAAATATAACCAAATTGACAATCAAATTGTCGCAATAATGTTTGTTATAAAGCGGTTAATTATCATTTTTATTTCCTTTACAAAACCACAATAGGAGATAATTTTAATGGGTTAGATAACATCTGTAAACAAAAGTTTAATATAAAACAACATCTTTTTAATTACTTTGTTCAGCTATTTAAACTTATAATACAATTACGATATTTTACTCCATACCGTTTTGCCTTTTTGTAATTGCAAGTAATTCTTAACCGGTAAATTTTCTTCCTTCAGCAAATCAGGGTCATTATCTAAAATATTTGCAGCTTCATTTTTAGCAACTTCCAGCATTGTCCTATCATTTACAATATTTGCAAGCTTAAAGTTTAGCAGCCCGCTTTGCTTGGTGCCTTCAATATCTCCCGGCCCTCGTATCTCTAGATCTTTTTCTGCCACTTTAAAACCATCATTGGTTTCGCATAATATTTTTAACCTTGCACGTGCATCTGCAGATACTTTATTGCCGGTAAGTAAGATACAAAAACTTTGCTCGCTTCCACGCCCTACCCTGCCCCTTAACTGGTGCAACTGATAGCCCAAATTTTTCTGCGCTTTCAATTACCATAATGGATGCATTGGGAACGTTTACGCCAACTTCAATTACCGTAGTGCTCACCATTATATTGGTATCGCCTTGAACAAACCTTTGCATATTGGTAATTTTTTGTGCTGATGGTAGCTTGCCGTGCACCATGCTTATCCAATATTTAGGTTCCGGAAAAAAAGATTTTACTTCTTCAAAGCCTTTCATCAAATTTTCATAATCCATTTTAGATGATTCTTCTATCAATGGATAAACGATGTAAGCCTGCCGTCCCTTCTTTATTTCCTCTTTTATAAAATCCATTACCATAGGGCGCTTATTTTCAAAACGATGGACTGTTGCAATTAGTTGCCTGCCTGGCGGCAATTCGTCAATTACGCTGTAATCGAGGTCGCCGTAGGCTGTTAACGCCAGCGTACGTGGTATGGGTGTTGCCGTCATTACCAGTACGTGCGGCGGTAAACTATTTTTACTCCAAAGCCTTGCCCTTTGCGCTACGCCAAACTTATGCTGTTCATCAACTACTGCAAAACCCAAGTTTTTAAAAATCACTTTATCTTCTATAACGGCGTGCGTGCCTATTAATATTGTCAATGAGCCATCTTCACATGCTTTCAAAATTTCACGGCGCTGCTTGGTAACAGATGAGCCAGTTAATAGTTTTACATAAATGGGCATATCTTTTACCATTTCGGAAATAGTATTGTAATGCTGCTGGGCTAATATTTCGGTTGGCGCCATTAACACACTTTGAAACGGCTGCCCATCTTCCGGACGAAAATTATCTGCCGCAATAAGCATGCTTAACAGTGCCACAATTGTTTTTCCGCTGCCTACATCCCCCTGTAACAGACGGTTCATCTGTTTACCGCTACCGGTATCTTTCCTTATTTCTTTTAATACCCTTTTCTGGGCGTTGGTCAATTCAAAAGGAAGGTATTTATTGTAGAAGGCATTGAAGTGCCCGCCTACTTTATTAAATTCCCATCCTTTGCTGAAACGATGGCGGGTAGTACGTATTAGCCCAAGGCGGAGCTGTGCAAAAAATAATTCATCAAACTTTAAACGCCTTAGCGCATGTGTATACATTTCTTCCGTGGCCGGAAAATGGATGGCTAAAAAAGCATCCCAACGGCTAATGAAACGGTATTGCTTGATGATAGCCTCCGGTAAGTTTTCTGGAAGGTCTTTTGGAGATAACTGTTGTAATAAAGCGTACGTAAGTTTTGCAAATGCCCTGCCGTTAAGCCCTCTTGCTTTTAATTTTTCTGTAGATGGATAAACAGGCTCTAGGAATTTTTTGCCGCCAGCTTTTTCGGCTACATATAATTCTATTTCCGGATGGTTTATCTGCACTTTATTCATAAAAAAACCGACCTTTCCAAACACTAAATAATGATGGCCCACTTCCAGCTGTTTCTCTACCCAATTAATTCCCTGAAACCAGGTAAGCTCTACTTCGCCTGTATCGTCCTGCAAAAAAGCTATCAGCCGCCTGCTTCTTTTATCGCCCAAAATTTCTGTACCGGTAAGCCGCCCTGCAACTTGTGCGTATTCCATACCGGCATGTATAGATGCCACTTTATCTATTTTAGTTTTATCAATATGCCTGAAAGGATAGTACTCCAGCATATCTTTAAACGTAAATATCTCCAGTTCCTTTTTAAGCAATTCTGCTTTTAAGGGGCCTACGCCTTTGAGATATTCTATGGGGCTTGATAATATATTGTTGGCAGATGAAATAGTGCGATTTTTTTACAAATATACCTAAAGATAGGAACGCTGATTGGGCTGATTGAAACGGATAAGGCTGATCTAATAATTTGTAAAAAAATTAACGTACCTATTAATTTTGGGTATATCCATTTAGCTGGCATCCCAATAAAAAAACAGCATTGCTTTTATACAATGCCGTTAAGTAATTTTATAATCCTATTATTTTAAGAAGGCTTTCGCACTGTTGAATCCCTGCTAAAACGCATTGGCTTTTTATTGCTTTTATTCTTATTGCCGCCGCCACCTTCCCTTGGCACAAACTGGCTGGGTGTATAGGCAGGGGCTTCGCCAAACTGGGCGGGCACTTCTGCCTTAGGTACAGGCTTGCCTAATAATTTTTCTATGCTGCCAAACTTGCGCTGTTCTTTTACGCTTACAAAAGTAATAGCGGTACCATCTGCTGCTGCCCTTGCTGTACGGCCAATACGGTGCACATAATCTTCGCCATCGTGCGGTACATCATAATTTAAAACCAGGCCAATGTTATCAATATCAATACCACGGCTTAATATATCGGTAGCCACCAAAATTTGCAGGCGGCCACTCTTAAAATGCATAAGCACTTCTTCTCTTTTATCTTGCTCTAAATCACTATGTATCTCATCTACAGGCAGGCCTGTTTTTTTAAGCTCGCGGTTTAATTCTTTTACGCTGTTTTTACTACTGCAAAATATAAGTACAGAAGAAAAAGTTTTTTGTAGCAATAAATATTTAACAAGTGGTATTTTTTGCGTATCGTAAACGATATAAGCTAACTGGATTATTTTTTCGTTTGGCTTGCTGATAGAAATATTTATCTCTTCAGGCTGGTGTAAAATGCGCCTTGCCATTTCCCTAATTTTTTGGGGCATGGTGGCTGAAAATAGCAAGTTTTGCCTTTTAGCAGGCAAGGCTCCAATGATGCGCATAATGTCATCATAAAAACCCATGTCTAACATGCGGTCTGCTTCATCTAATATTAAATATTTTAAGCCCTGAAACTTTACGTAGCCCATATTTATATGCGCCAGCATTTTGCCGGGTGTACAGATAACTACATCTGCACCTACGCTTAAAGCCTTTTTTTCTTGTACAAAAGCATTACCATCGCCGCCGCCATAAACAGCTATCGAGCTAACGGAAGTAAAATAACTAAGCCCTTCCATGTGCTGTGCTATTTGTATTGCCAGCTCCCTTGTTGGCACAATTACCAGCGCCGTAATGCTGTGGTGATTAAGCGGGCTGCTGATTATATTATTTATAAGGGGCAGCAAAAATGCCGCTGTTTTGCCGGTACCAGTCTGGGCACTTGCAATAACATCTTTACCGGCTAATACCAGTGGTATAACTTGTTCCTGAACGGGGGTTGCGTCGTTGTAGCCAGAAGCTTCTATGCCTTCTATCAATCTTTCGTCAAAACCAAAATCTGTGAACTTCAAAATGTGATGGGGTAATTAATTGAAAATTGATTGTGTGTTTACAAGGTTATTTCATCTTCCTTATTCGGCTTCCACCGGTGCTGGTGCAGCTACTGGTTGTGGCGTGGTATTTTTTACAGTTATTTGAAATTTGGTATTCAATATCACTTCAAACTGCCCGGTCATCAATACTGCTTTTGTAGGCGCATCTTCTAACATGGCGATGGCTAAATGGCTAGCTAAATCGCTGCCGCTTATAACGTTGCTTACTTTACCATCTGTAAAGGCAATTACAAATTTGTAACCCGCTTTCCTGCCTGTGCCTGCTCGTTCAAAATCTTCCCTGTTAAGGCTAAGCAATTGATCTCCAGTGGCAGATTTTTTCAGCAGGATCCTAATTACGGGAAGATATTTATTCCAAATATAAGTGTACATATAAAAAATTTTAGTTTTTGAAGTCTCCTTCCTGTTAATACAGCCAGGCTATAATTGGCAAACATGGGTATATAAAGATAGCATTTATGATTCGTATTATTACGATTTGATTTAATCGAGGCTGAGAAAGATAGTATTTTAGCCTATAATATGGCTAAAAGGTAACCTTCAAATTGCGACAAAATAATTCATCTATTTGTTTGATCGAAAAAAACCGTTTACTGCACTACAAGGAATGATAATTTTAAAAAAGTTATGCACGGCTTTGTTTCAAAAAAATTCTAATAAAAAGACGGTTGATTAAAAGCCACGCATAGTAAGATGTACTTTAGATGTAAGCATTTAATTTACGACAAGTTTGCCAAAATGATTTATAAAGGTAAATCATGCTAGCCCAACGGCTTTAATTTAATTAAATCCAAATATTAATACGTACCGAATTGGCTCGCTGTAGCACATTCAAAAAGATATTCAAAATGAATATGGGTGATTGAAATGTTTTTTTATAAGGATACGCAGCATTAGATATAAATCCTGGATGTACAACTAAATTGAATTTAGTTGCACATCCAGCCTCATTCAAATTCAGGATTAAGCTTCGCAATAAAAGAAGTTAAACCCTTTTGGGCTTCTGCGAGCGATTTCATTTTCTCAACGGTAAGCCTGCCCGCACTATCGTAAGTAAATTTATTCATAAACGTGTGGTTAAACCGAACTACGATAAAATTGCTTCCTGCCACGTAGCCAGAAACACCAGATGGTCTGCCAGATTTGCTTTTGTAAGGCTTCATAGATTAATTTTTAATTATACAGATACGAGAATTAAAAGGCTTAACATTATTAATAAAGGCAACTTTGAGCTAGAACTAACTTGTGTAATAAAATCAAATATAAAAAGAGCCCTAATTTAGGCCTCTAAATAAAACTTACACAAACCTAAATAGAAACGGTTGTTTACGCATGCTTACCCCAAAATTGCAATTGTATTACAGGCATCAATTATTGCGCCATGCTATTGCAAATATGTAAATATTTGAGGATGCTTTTGAATACTATTTACTTATAATTATAAATGCTACATTAGCATAACAATACGGTTGCATGCCTTTATATATTTGTCAGATTTTTTATAAAAATCTAATCCTATTATGTCGGACATTTCTTCAGTATCGGCAAGATGTTGACAGTATTTCTTTACGTATGCCATAAATTTTAAGTTACATGCAACAATATATTTTAGCATTAGACCAAGGCACTACCAGTAGCCGGGCAATTGTATTTAATAAGCAAGGCGCTATTGTTTCGCTGGCGCAGAAGGAGTTTACGCAAATATTTCCGCAAGGCGGATGGGTAGAGCATGATGCTAATGAAATTTGGAGCACCCAGTTTGGCGTGGCTGCAGAAGCTATAACTAAGGCAGGGCTTACGGTTGAAAACATTGCTGCCATAGGCATTACCAACCAGCGCGAAACTACGGTAGTGTGGGACAAACAAACAGGCCTACCAATATACAATGCTATTGTTTGGCAAGATAAAAGGACCGCCGCTTTTTGTGATACATTAAAAGCTGCCGGCACTGATAAACTTATACAGCAAAAAACAGGGCTTATTGTAGATGCATACTTTAGTGCCACTAAAATAAAATGGATTTTAGACAATGTTACGGGTGCAAGAAACAGCGCAAACCGTGGCGAATTATGCTTCGGCACTATTGATAGCTGGTTGTTATGGAACCTTACAAAAGGGCAGGTACATGCCACCGATATTAGCAATGCAAGCCGCACTATGCTGTGCAATATTTATACGTTAGATTGGGATGACGAACTACTGGAAATATTTGACATACCCCGTAACATGCTGCCTGTAATCCGCAGCAGCAGTGAAGTGTATGGGCATACCCAAAATATTTTAAGTGCGCATAATATCCCAATTGCCGGTATGGCAGGAGACCAGCATGCAGCGCTGTTTGGGCAAATGTGCACACAACCAGGTATGGTAAAAAATACCTATGGAACTGGTTGTTTTATGTTAATGAATACTGGCGATAAACCAGTAATTAGCACTAATAATTTGTTAACCACTGTTGCGTGGCAAGTAAACGGCGTAACGCAATATGCACTGGAAGGAAGCGTGTTTATAGCAGGCGCCATTATTCAATGGCTAAGGGATAGCTTAGGCATTATAAAAACTTCTGCAGAAGTAGAGCAATTGGCCAGGAAGGTAAAAGATAGTGAAGGCGTTTATGTAGTGCCTGCCTTTGCAGGCCTGGGCGCACCACATTGGAACCAGCATGCAAGAGGCATTATTACCGGGCTTACAAGAGGCAGCAACTCTGCACACATTGCCCGTGCAGCGCTGGATAGTATTGCCTATCAAACAATGGATGTATTAAAAGCCATGGAAGCCGATGCCGGCATTAGCATTAAAGAATTGCGGGTAGATGGCGGTGCTACAGTAAATGATTTGCTGATGCAGTTTCAAAGCAACATTTTGAACACTACCGTAGTGCGCCCGGTAATTACAGAAACAACCGCTTTAGGCGCGGCGTATTTAGCCGGGCTGGCAGTTGGTTATTGGGAAAATATGGATGCTATACAAGACCAGTGGCAGGCTGATAAAAAATTTACCTCCAATATGGAAAATGAAGAAAGGGCCGCCCTTACAAAAGAATGGCAACGAAGCGTAAGAGCAGCAAAAGCATGGGCGGAAGGTTAGTTAGGAGTTATGAGTTATGAGTTCGGCATCAAAAGCAACAATTTTAATACACCCCACTCCACGTCTTTTCTCCCGTTGGAGAAGGGATACGCATGAGGTAAAAATAACCAAGAAACATAATGGACAGGCAAAAAATGATTGCTCAATTAAACGATGTTGCTCAATGGGACATGGTAATAATAGGAGGCGGCGCTACCGGCTTAGGTGCCGCTGTAGATGCTGCCAGCCGTGGCTATAAAACATTATTGGTTGAGCAGGATGATTTTGCAAAAAGCACCAGCAGCAGAAGCACAAAACTGGTGCATGGTGGCGTACGTTACCTCGCACAAGGCAATATAAAATTGGTTAGGGAAGCCCTGCGGGAACGTGGCCTGTTACTAAAAAACGCACCCCATGTTTGCCACAACCTGTCTTTCATTATCCCCTCTTTTCATTGGTGGCAAAAATGGTATTATGGCATTGGTTTAAATGTGTACGGCGTAATGTCTGGCAAGCTTAGCCTTGGCAAAACTAAACTGCTTTCTAAAAAAACTACACAGCAACTACTGCCTGCTATCAGTACTAAAAATTTAAGCGGCGGCGTGCTTTACCATGATGGGCAATTTGATGATTCACGGCTGGCGATTAACCTTGCACAAACAGCGGCAGAGCAAGGTGCAACTGTTATCAATTATTGTACGGTGCAATCATTTATAAAAACAAGTGCCCGCATTACAGGGGTAGTTATAAAAGATAGGCTGGCTGGTACAATCTTCACTATCAATTCAAAATGTGTAATTAATGCTACTGGTGTATTTACGGATGCTGTAATGGCAATGGATGATGAAAAACACCGGCCAATAGTATCCCCATCGCAAGGCGTACATATTGTTGTTGACGATATATTTTTTAGTGGCCTTCATGCAATGATGATCCCTACAACAGATGATGGGCGGGTATTATTCGCAGTACCCTGGCATGGCAAAGTTATAATAGGCACTACCGATACGCCCGTAAAAGATATTGTTGCCGAACCCATACCATTGCCCGAAGAAATTAATTTTATCATCAACCATGCCAACAGGTATTTAAATACCAATATTACTTACAAAGATATAAAAGCAGTGTATGCCGGTTTACGCCCATTGATAAAAGTAAAAGGCAAAAAAGGCACTGCAATTTTACCAAGAGACCATACCGTGATTGTTGCACCAAGTGGCTTAGTAACTATTACTGGCGGTAAATGGACCACCTACCGTACTATGGCAAAGCATGCAGTAGATAAAGCTGCCATAGAAGGCAAATTAATAAAGAAGGCATGTGTTACCGCAGCCCTGCACATTCATGGATATATGGATAGCTTGTATAAGGATAATGTATTACTAGCCTACGGATCAGATAGCAGCTACATTATGAAGCTGATGGATAAAAATGCCGGCCTTAAAGAAAATATCCACCCGGCATTGCCCTATAGTAAGGCAATGGTGGTATGGGCAGTACAACAGGAAATGGCCATGACCATAGAAGATGTACTTGCAAGGCGCACAAGGGCATTGTTCCTCGATGCAAAAGCCGCTATGGAAGTAGCACCGGCAGTAGCAGCAATAATGGCTTCAATAATGAATAAAGATGAAGCCTGGGAACAGCAACAAGTAAGCGAATTTATTGCAATTGCTGATAATTATTTAGTACACTAACCTAACAAATCTTTACTAATAAAATCCTTAAAAATGACACCTTTTATATCAGAATTTATCGGCACCGCTTTGTTGATTACTTTAGGAAATGGCGTAGTGGCTAACGTTGTATTGCATAAAACGTACGGCCAAAGCAGCGGCTGGATAGTAATTACTTTTGGCTGGGCCATTGCCGTTTTTGTAGGCGTGTTTGTATCCGGTACTGCTAGCGGCGCCCACTTAAACCCTGCCATAACATTTGCCCTTGCGGCTGTAGGCAAGTTTAGCTGGGCTAAAGTGCCGCTGTACATAACCGCACAAATATTGGGTGGCATGCTGGGTTCTTTTTTAGTGTTTATTTTATACCGCAAACATTTTGATGAAACAGAAAACCCTGCTTCTAAACTAGCAGTTTTTTGTACCTCGCCAGCCATCCCAAATACACTTTACAATTTTTTATCGGAGTTTATCGGCACTTTTATTTTTGTACTATGCGCCTTGTATATTGTTGCATCTAAAAATAGTTTAGGCGCTTTGGATGCTTTGCCGGTTGCCTTACTGGTACTTGGTATTGGCTTAAGCTTAGGCGGCACAACAGGTTATGCCATCAACCCTGCAAGAGACATTGGCCCAAGATTAGTGCATGCAATTTTACCTATGAAAAATAAAGGAAACAGTAATTGGAGTTACAGTTGGATACCTATTATAGGCCCAATTGCAGGCGGCTTTTTAGCAGCCTTGGTTTACTCATTTATTTTTTAAGTAAAGCTTTGTACTGCGCACACAACAGCTGGTTAAAATTTAATGTTAGCCGGCAAATATTTTGCAACCAATGTTTCGTAATAAGGTTTTAACGCTGCCCAGTTGGGTGGTGTAGGGTTTTTAGAGTATAAATCATAAGGATTAAATAAATCTACCCACTTAAACATTTCATGGTCATGCTCATTCAGTAAGTGGTCGTAAGCATGCTCCCTATGCTGCGCATAAAACGAGTGGTAACGCAACATATACAACCCAGCTTCGGGCAAATAATCTTTTGCTATCTGATAAATATATTCATCATGCCCCCACGAAAGATGTACGTTATCCAACCCACAGTTGGGCTTATAAATACCATACTTTGTGTTGTACCGTGCATCGTTAAAATCAGGGTTATTTTTAAAATATTCAGGAAAAACTATCTTATCAGAAAAAGCGCATCCAACCGGAAACGTATCGCCCACTACCGCCCACTGAGGCTCTCCAAAAAGGCACAGCACTTTACCCAAATCATGCAGCAAGCCAACCGCTACCATCCAGTCTGGATGCCCATCCCTACGTATCGCTTCAGAAGTTTGCAACAAATGCTGAAACTGGTCAAGGTCAGTATCCGGGTCCGAATCATCAACTAATTGGTTTAAAAATTGAAAGGCATCCCAAACAGGCATTTCTTTTTTATCGAACTTTAAATAATTTGCTTTTTTATCCAGCACAAAATCGTAGCCCTGGTAAGTATGGTTAAGGCGGTAAAACTCCCGCACAGTATCTCTTTCAGGCGTATCATAGTTGCGGTATTCTTCTGTACTTTTATCCGTCGCAATTGAGGCTGGGTCGGGGTAACGTTCCAGCACATCATCTTCCCAAACATCAAGGCTTTTCAGCGGGTTAATTTCTTTAGCGGCTAAATTTTCTGTAGAAGTAAACATACAAGCAAGTATTTAAATTTTATAATAAATCGAACACTAATATACATTTTTTTAATTAGATTAGCTAAAACATAGGTTGTATTTAAAATACAATTTTAGCGTGCCCCAAGCCGCTGCGGCAAGGGGGCGGGCTATCCGCTGCAATCTTTTTTTCGGGCTGCCCGAAAAAAAAGGATTTCCGCTGCTATCCCTCACGCAGCTCACGGAAAAGTTTCCTGTTAATTTATACTTTAAACGTTTGAAGCATTAAGATTAGCAGTAAACTAAAAAATATTTAAGGATGATATATCAATGCCGTTAAGTTAAGACCTTTCCTCTCCTTTGGAGAGGGTTAGGAGTGAGGTAAAGACAAACATATAGATCCTTAACTTAACGGCATTGGATGATATATTGCAAATTGACTTGCACAATTAAAAAAAATTTGAGGGAGGATTATAAATCTTCATATGTCTTTATGCCCCATCGGGGTTATCTGTTTGTAACAATAAAATGCCAGGGCAATGAAAGCGTTCCGCAGGTACGCCAGTAACTAAGGGTAACCGCTAAGCGGCATTTGCAAATTTGATATTTATTTATACAAATAGGTAGCACCTATGGCACATATCAACTAACAATTTTTCAATGCACCCGAAATTGTTGCTTTAAAAACCCTAAAAAATTATCTTTATAAACCTAAATGAAATAACAACGCATGCCCCTGAACCGCAGAACCAAAATTGAAGTAATCATTGAAAAAAAAGACGGCTTATTATGGGGCACCGTAAAAATAAAGGCAACTTTATTGCTACTCCTTATGGTAAATTAAAAGGTCGAATAATTATTAACCTGAAAGATTCAATTAAAGATTATTAGCAAAACGAAGGCAAAACAGATAAGTTCTGGAGCAAAACAGAAGTAGAAAATATGGACGTAGAAATCTTCTTTACCCTGCAAGTTTTTTTAAAGAATTTTAAGAATTAAAATTTCTTACCTTTTCGAAAAGGCTTCTTTAAACCCAAGTTTATTAAGGCAATATGCTGCTGAAAATAAATATCCATCTATAAAGCAGGCAAAAAAATTAGCGGCAGCAGTACATTCGTTTGGAAGAAAGCTAAATAAAGTAGCTATTTATGCATAAATAACCGGCTTTAGTAAGAATGCTAAAACCGGTTATAGTTAGTTAATAATTCATCTTACAAAAACTTCAACACCGCTTCGCCCATAGCAGCTGTGCCCAAAATTTTATCTTTAGCAGTAGTTGCATCCGCAATATCCACCGTGCGATAACCTTCTTTTAAAACTTTATCAACCGCACTAATTACTAAATCAGATTCCGCTTTCATGCCGAAAGAAATATCTAATAACAAAGCAGCAGATAAAATAGAAGCGAGTGGATTAGCAATCCCTTTACCAGTAATATCATGCGCCGAGCCATGGATAGGTTCGTAAACGCCAGTGCCATCGCCTATAGATGCCGATGCAAGCATACCCATGGAGCCTGCAATCTGCGAAGCTTCATCGGTTAAAATATCTCCAAATAAATTGGCCGTTACCACCACATCAAAACGGCGTGGGTCTTTAATCAGCATCATCGCAGTTGAATCTACAAACTGGTGCTCCACTTCCACATCCGGATATTCTAATGCCAGCTTTTGGATTTCTTCTCTCCATAAACGGCTTGTTTCTAATACGTTTGCTTTATCAACCGAGCATAGTTTTTTGCGGCGGGTACGTGCTGCTTCAAAGGCTTTGCGGCCGATACGCTGTACTTCGTAGCGGCTATATTCCGCAATATCGTAAGCGGTATCGCCATCGTTTTTCCTGCCTTTTTCTCCAAAGTAAATATCACCCGTAAGCTCCCTAAAAAATAAGATATCGGCACCTTTTAAAATTTCCGGCTTTATGCTGCTGGCACTTAATAATTCATCAAATAATTTTATTGGGCGCAAGTTAGCGTACAAGCCAAGCTCTTTCCGCATCTTCAGCAAACCTTGTTCAGGCCTTACTTTGGCACTTGGGTCGTTATCATATTTAGGATGGCCTACAGCACCGAAAAGTACCGCATCTGCATTGCGCATTTTTTCTAAAGATTCATCTGGCAAAGCAACGCCGGTAGCTTCTATAGCCACATGGCCAATCAGCGCTTCATCATACGTAAATTCATGGTTGAATTTCGTAGCAATCTTGTCCAATACTTTTTTACCAACTAAAGTAACTTCCTGCCCAATGCCATCTCCGGGAACAATGAGGATGTGTTTTTTTGCCATTTCTTTTATTTATTAGAGAATTTTTGTTCGTTATATTTTAAATAATATTCAGCATTTTTTCGGTTGCTTTTATGGCGGCAACTGTCTGGTCGCTATCAAGCCCCCGGGTCTTAAATTCTTTATCGTTGTGCAGCCAGGTAATAATGGTTTCGCACAGCGCATCCGATTTGCCACCAGGCGGTATGCGTACGGTATAATCTACCAGTACTGGCAATACACTTTTCTTTTGTTTGTATATTTTTTGTAGTGCATTTACAAAGGCATCGTATTGCCCATCGCCTTGCGCATGTTCTTCAAACAACTCGCCGTTAATGGAAATAAATAACGTTACCGATGGGCGTAAATCTTTGGAATGCGTAAGCACGTAATTCTTTATGTGTACCTTTTGTTCTATGCTGTTACTATCCAGCACATCCGAAATAATGTAGGGCAAATCTGCCTGCGTTACCATTTCTTTCCTATCTCCTAATTCAATAACCCGTTGTGTAACTTTCTTTAAATCCTCATCAGATAATTGAATGCCCAATTGCTGCAGATTATTATCTATATTAGCTTTGCCACTTGTTTTACCCAACGCATAACTACGTTGGCGGCCAAAACGTTCGGGCATCAAATCATTGTGGTAAAGGTTGTTCTTTTTATCGCCATCTGCGTGTATGCCTGCTGTTTGTGTAAATACATTCTCACCAACTACGGGCTTGTTGGCAGCTATCCTAAAACCAGAAAAAGCTTCCACCAGTTTGCTTACCGCATATAATGATTTTTCTACCACAGACGTTTTGATTGCTGGCATAAAATCATTCAATACTGCTATGGCACTTGCAAGCGGCGCGTTACCTGCCCTTTCGCCCATGCCGTTGATGGTAAGGTGAAGCCCATGTGCGCCAGCTTTTACAGCTTCCAACACATTAGCCGTACCTAAATCATAATCGTTGTGCGCATGAAAATCAAAATGTAAATTGGGGTAACGTTTTACTAATTCAGCTATATAATTAAATGTTTCTGAAGGGATCAATATACCCAGCGTATCGGGCAGCAACACACGTTTAATTTGTTGATGCTGTAAAAAATCAAGGTATTGTAAAACGTAGTCTTTGGAGTTGCGCATGCCGTTGCTCCAATCTTCTAAATAAATATTGCATTGAAGGCCTTTTTCGTTTGCCAGTTTAATTACGTTGGCTATATCCCCAAAATGTTCTTCCGGCTTCTTTTTTAATTGATGGGTAAGATGATTTAATGAACCTTTGGTTAATAAATTCATCACCGTTGCGCCTGCATCCAGCATCCACGCAATCGACGTTTCGCCATCCACAAAAGTTAATACTTCTACCTTATTTAAAAAACCATTTGCTTTGGCCCAGGCAGTTACTTTTTTAACCGCTTCCAATTCTCCGGCAGATACTCTTGCAGAAGCTATTTCAATCCTGTCGACTTTTACTTCGGTTAATAAATATTGAGCAATGGTTAATTTTTCAGAAGAAGAGAATGATACGCCGCTGGTCTGTTCGCCATCACGAAGCGTAGTATCCATTATTTCGATATGGCGTTGTGTATTTTTCATGTAGTATTTAGTACTGCGTACTTAGTACTTAGTGTTTAGTATTCAGATAAGAGACAAATTAATTAGATAGGCCTGGCTGATGCAAAAGCTTTTATTTCGGTGTCCATCGCCTGCAGGTAATCGATATCATCGAAACCATTTAAGAGGTTATTTTTTTTGTAGCCATTGATATCGAAAGGCTCAGCTTCGCCAGTGGTAGTATTGGTAATGGTTTGGGCTTGTAAGCCAACCGTAAATTCCGCGTTTGGGTTTGCTTCGATGGAGGTAAACATCTTCTCTAAAAAAGCAGCGCTAACCTGCACCGGCAATATGCCTACGTTTATGCAATTGCCCCTAAAAATATCTGCAAAAAAGCTGGATACCACACAACGGAAACCATAATCATAAATAGCCCACGCAGCATGTTCACGGCTGCTGCCGCTACCAAAATTGGTACCGCCAACAAGAATCTTTCCAGAGTAGATGGGGTTATTTAAAATAAAATCCTGCTTAGGTGTATCATCACCATTGTAGCGCCAATCCCTAAACAGGTTATCACCAAAACCATTACGGGTAGTGGCTTTTAAAAAACGTGCAGGTATAATCTGGTCGGTATCCACGTTTTCAATTGGTAAGGGTACAGCGGTGCTTTTTAATACAGTAAATTTATCGTAAGCCATTTTTATTTTTGGTTTGAAGTATTAATAAATGAAAGTTCCAGCAATTACATCAGGTCTCGCGGATCGGTAACAAAACCTGTAACTGCCGCTGCTGCTGCCACTAACGGGCTTGCCAGCAATGTACGGCTTCCGGGGCCTTGCCTTCCTTCAAAATTTCTGTTGCTTGTGCTTACCGCATATTTGCCTGCAGGCACCTTATCATCGTTCATGGCGAGGCAGGCTGAGCAGCCCGGCTGGCGCAGTAAAAAACCGGCGTTGGTCAATATGTCTAAAATACCTTCATCTTTAATTTGTTGCTCTACAATATGCGAGCCTGGCACTACCCATGCAGTAACATGCTCCGCTTTTTGGCGGCCTTTTATAATAGAAGCAAATGCCCTAAAATCTTCAATGCGGCCATTGGTACAACTGCCAATAAAAACAAAATCTACCTTTTTGCCAATCATCTGGTCCTTCTCATGAAAGTCCATGTATTTAAGCGATTTATCGTAGGTAGCGGCACCGCCTTTTAAATCTTCTGCCATTGGTATGGAGCGAGAAATACCCATGCCCATTCCGGGGTTAGTCCCGTAAGTAATCATTGGTTCTATATCAGCAGCATCAAAAGTATATTCTTTGTCAAACGTGGCGCCGTCATCGGTTTTTAATGTTTTCCAGTAAGCTAAAGCTTTAGCCCATGCTTCGCCCTTTGGAGCAAACAGACGGCCATTTATGTAGTTGTACGTTGTTTCATCTGGTGCAATCATTCCGCCACGGGCGCCCATTTCAATGCTCATATTGCATACCGTCATACGGCCTTCCATACTCATCTTTTCAAACACATCGCCGGCATATTCTACAAAATAACCAGTAGCGCCTGCAGTGGTTAATTTAGAGATGATATATAATGTAACATCTTTAGGAGTAACTGCTTTGCCAAGCGGGCCGTTTACGTTGATGCGCATTTTTAATGGCTTTGGCTGCATTATGCATTGAGAAGCCAATACCATTTCAACTTCTGACGTGCCGATGCCAAAAGCGATAGCACCAAAAGCACCGTGGGTAGATGTATGTGAATCACCGCAAACGATAGTCATGCCTGGTTGGGTAATGCCATTTTCTGGCCCTACCACATGAACGATACCGTTTTTAGGATTACCCAAACCCCAATGAGAAATGCCGTATTTATGAGAATTTTCTTCCAGCGCTTTTAATTGGTTGGCAGATAAAGGGTCCTGCACCGGCAAATGCTGGTTGATGGTAGGTGTATTATGGTCGGCCGTGGCAAATGTCTGGTCGGGGAACATTACCTGTACGCCCCTTGTTTGCAGCCCCAAAAATGCTACCGGGCTTGTAACTTCATGTATAAAATGGCGGTCTATAAAAAATACATCCGGCCCATCTTCAATTTTGCGCACTACGTGTGCGTCCCACACTTTATCAAACAAAGTATCTGGCTTGTTGCTCATGGTAAAAGGTTTTGAATTATTTTGCAAATATCCATCGTTATTAGGGAAAAACTGTAAAAAAATCAATAAAACTCATTTATCATTGATTATTTATTGTAAATAGCTGAAGTTTGACGTAATATTTTATGTATGAACGTTCCCTTATTTCTTAAAGCCTATCCGCTCACGATCTTCCCATTTTCGTTGTGCTGCTTTTTCATCCAGTAAGTTTTCCAGCGCATCGTAAATTTGGTTTAATTGAACATCATGTTCGCCTAAACGTTCTTTTATTTCTTTTAGCTGTTCTTTTAAATCATTTTGTTTCAAAAACACTTTGCGTACGTCTACAAAAGCACGCATAATGGCAATGTTCATGTTAATAGCTTTGTCGCTTTTTAGGATGCCACTTAGCATTGCAACACCTGTTCTGTAAAGGCGTAGGGAAGGTATCGGGTCCCGCCTCTGTTTGAGGTCGCAAATTGCTACCTCAAAGATTCCTCATTTTTATTTGAGGTTTCAATTTGCAGCCTCAAAGGACCTGTTTCTTTTAAGGTTTTAATTCGCAAGCTTAAAGATTTATACACTTTTTTAGTGAGTTAAAACATAAAATCTTCCGAAAAACGTTTGGAGTTTCGTTTAACCGCTTCACATAAACGCTTAGTTTCCACTTCTTAGAGAACTGCCAAATCCTTATCCAGCATTACCCGCTTGCCTCTTAATTCATAAATACGGTTTTGGCTGCTTTTTATTATTTGCATGTTGTGTAGTTTTATAGTTAGGGATTAAACACAGTAAAGTTCTGTAATTGTTTATCAAAAGATAAAAGTATCTATTTATTCAACCAAAACATTCAGGCCATAAATACTGATGGGCATATAATTACATTTTGTGATGACATGCCCATCAGTATTTATGGCAATATTACTTTCCAATACAGAACTTACTAAAAATAAAATCCAGCACATCTTCATTAGAAATATCGCCGGTAATTTCAGAAATATAATGCAAACAACGGCGTATATCCAACGCCAGCAAATCGCCCGGTATCTGGTTATTTAATCCTTGTTCAATATCATTTAAGGAAACCTTTACTTGCTGTAATGCTTCATAGTGGCGGGCATTGGTGATTATGACACTTTCTGTTGCGGGTAGTTCGTTTACAGTTGAAGCAAATAAAATATTCTTCACTTCCTCAATACCAACATTATCTTTTGCAGAAATAAACTGGATACCCTCTACTCCACTAAACTTTTGATGTATTACTTTTTCAGGAATAATATCCGCCTTATTGCCCACCAATAGCAGCGTATTTTTATTTACTTTTAATTGCGCCGATATAGCTACCAACTCTTCTCTACTAATTTCATCAACATCAAAAATATACAGCACCACATCGGCAGAGCGCATCTTTTCCAGGCTTCTTTCTATACCCACTAATTCAATTGTATCAGTACTATGCTCCCGTATGCCAGCAGTATCAATTAGGCGAAATAAAATACCTTTAATATTCAGCAGTTCTTCAATCGTATCTCTGGTAGTGCCTGCAATATCACTTACAATTGCACGGTTTTCATTAAGCAAAGTATTTAGTAAGGTAGACTTACCAGCATTAGGCTTGCCAATGATAGCAACGCTAATACCATTTTTAATTACGTTGCCCAATTGAAATGATTGCAGCAATTGCGCGGTTGTAATTTGGGCTGATTGTATGATCTGATAAAACTGTTTACGGTCCGCAAACGCTACATCTTCCTGGCTAAAATCAAGCTCTAGCTCTATCAAGGCGGAGAAGCTTATTAGTTGTTCCCGCAATGCTCTTAGCACTTGGCTAAAGCCGCCCCGGATATTATACAATGCTGTTTTTTGAGCCGCGGAAGTGTTGCTTGCTATAAGGTCTGCAACTGCTTCTGCCTGTGTAAGGTCTAGCTTGCCATTTAAAAAAGCACGTTGGGTATATTCCCCCGGCTTGGCAATGCGTGCGCCTTTGTGTACACAGGCCTGCACAACCTGCTGCTGCACGTACGGGCTGCCATGGCAACTAATTTCCACTACATCTTCTCCTGTATAACTTTTAGGGCCCTTAAATAAAGACACTACCACTTCATCAATTAAATTTTCATCCTCTTTTATTAACCCAACATGCAAAGTATGAGAAGGTTTATTCAACAAATCTTTAGAAGAAAACAATGCATTGATAATTGGGAAAGCGTTGCTGCCACTTAGCCTTATAACTCCGATAGCACCAATGCCGGGCGGCGTAGCCAAGGCTACAATGGTGTCTTCCCAGCCAAATAATTTATTCATCATGCTGCAAAGATAAACCAGTATTAAAGTGTTTTAGTGCTGTGCGGCTTTAAATCTTCCTGTACCTTTTTAGCTATTGCTTTATCTGTTTCATCCACTTCTGTAATGTAATAATGCTTTACATTGTTGATGGCCACTTCATCTACAATATCTATAAAGTTTTGAAAGCTGCTTGCATCCAAAGGCTTTATTATCATCACAAAATCATCTATTGTACCTCTTGCTTTTTGCACCGCTTTTCTCTTTTGCAAAATAATTTTCCGTATGCCTTCATTGCCAAAAGATGTTTCCTGCATTGCAGCGTTTGGCCTTGGCATGCCTGCATAATATTGCACCACATTATCTTTTGCCAGCAGTATAGTTAGTACGCAGCTTTCACAAATAGGGTCGTTTTGCATAGTTTTATCAAAGGGCATATTTATATTCATTACGGTAGGCGTAGCAAGCGTTGTTGTAAATACAAAAAAAGTAATCAACAAAAAGCCAAGGTCCACCATGGGCGTAAGGTCTACCCTGGTACTATTTTTTTTAAACACTACTTTCTTGTTTCTTTTGCCGGTGGTTTTGTTTTCAATTTCTGCCATGATAATTAATTTTAAGTAAGATGACAGCAGCAACTTTTTCCATAAACAGAAAAGCCTCCCTGCTCTTCAAAGGAGGGTTCCTGCCGCTACTCCTTCTAAGGGTATTATAAATTTGAATACGATTAGAACCCTCCTTTGGAGGGCAGGGAGGCTAAAAAAAAGCGCTACGAAACCGTAGCGCTTATGTATAAATAAAAATAAAAAATTAATTCAAATCAGGTTGTGGCGTATAACGCAAATAAGGCTTGATAACTTCCACTCCTTTAGGAAATTTCTTTATAGCATCCTCTGTGCTAATTGATGGCACTACAATAACATCTTCGCCATGTTGCCAGTTGGCTGGTGTGGCTACACTATATTTAGCGGTCAATTGTAAAGAATCAATTACCCTTAATACTTCTACAAAATTTCTTCCCGTAGATGCAGGGTAGGTAATAATTAATTTTACAGTTTTATCGGGTGCAATTATTACTAAAGAGCGCACTGTAGCGGTGGCGGAAGCGTTGGGATGTATAAAATCGTACAGTTCAGAAACCTTGCGTTCGTCATCGGCTATAATAGGAAAATCAACCTCTACATTTTGTGTTTCGTTAATGTCTTTTATCCAGCTTATGTGCTTATCTACAGGATCAACACTTAGGGCAAGCACTTTTACATTGCGTTTAGCAAACTCATCTTTTAAAGCGGCGGTACGGCCTAGTTCGGTTGTACAAACCGGCGTATAATCTGCAGGATGAGAAAATAAAACGCCCCATGAATCACCTAAAAACTCGTAAAAATCAATTTCACCAATTGATGTATCTGCCTTGAAGTTGGGAGCAATATCTCCTAAACGTAAACTCATAATAAAATAATTTAGGATACAAATATAATAATAGTCTATCATTCAGATAGACTTATTTTTTGTTTTTTTTGTTTTTTATTATTTTTAGTTAACTTCCTGCTTATGTTATCGAAAAAGACACAATATGCCTTGAAAGCGCTGGGTTATTTAGCAGGAAAATATGGGGAAGGGCCAGTACTGATCTCTGATATTTCCAGGATAAAAAAAATACCCATTAAATTTTTGGAAACCATTTTACTAGAGTTAAAACAGGCTGGCATACTGGATAGCAAAAAAGGCAAAGGAGGCGGCTATTATCTTTTACAATCTCCGCACAAAGTTACGCTGGCACAGGCTATCAGGCTTGTTGGCGGGCCTATTGCATTACTCCCTTGCGTAAGTATCAACTTTTACGAAAAGTGCAAAGATTGCGATGAAGCTACATGCGGCCTAAACAAAACCATGCGTATAACAAGAGATGCCACGTTAAAAATTTTAGAAAAGAAAACTCTTGCAGAATTGATTGATAGGCCTGATGCCGGGATAATTGGCCCTGTATTATAAAATGAAGTTTTGCAATTGGCCTTGTTAGGATGATACTGCCAAAATTAATAACCGTTGCATTAACGGGAAGAAGCTCGTTTTAACTTTAAATTACCAAACCGGCTTTTTACGCTATCAATAGCTTTATACAAGTCATTTTTACGGTCCAGGTTGCTGAATAGGTTGGCTTGTACTGCCTGGTTGGTAAGCTCGCTTAAACGCACGCCCAGTAGGCGTATCGGCATGCCTTTGCGGTAAAGTTTTTTAAAAAGATCTTTTGCTACGGGAATAATTTCATCATCGGCGCAAGTAAAAGGCACTGTGGTTTGGCGGGATGTAGTCTCAAAATCCGGATACCTTATCTTAACGGAGATGCATCCGGCAACTTTGCCCTCCTGACGTAATTCATGTGCAATCTTTTCCGTTTGCCTCACTAATTCGCCCATTAAAAATACCTGGTCGGTAATGTTTTCATTAAAAGTATTTTCTGTTGAAATTGATTTGGCTTCGTGGTATTGCGATACTTCGCCATCGTGCAGCCCAAAGCTTTTGTTCCATAAATCGATGCCCCATTTGCCCAGCCTTTCTTCCAGTTCATCTTTGGTGCGCAGGCTTACATCTTCAATAGTTACAATGCCCATGGCTTTTAATATGTCGTATGTCTGGTCGCCTACGCCGGGTATTTTATTAACTGCCATCGGCGCTAAAAATTCTTTTTCTTTACCAAAAGGGATTTGCAGGTAACCATTTGGCTTTGCTGCATTTGTAGCAATTTTTGCAATCATTTTATTGCTGCCCAGGCCAAAAGAAATAGGCAGCTTTGTTTCATCCATAATTTGCTGGCGTAAATCTATCGTCCATTGCAGCGGGTTAAAAAAAGTATCCATGCCGGTAAGGTCTAAATAAAATTCGTCAATAGAAGCCTTCTCAAACAAAGGTGCTTTATCGGCTATTATCTGCGTTACCCAGCGGCTGTATTTGCTATATTCGCCACGGGTACCTTTTATCACAATAGCATGCGGGCATAACTGCAAAGCTTTTTTTGATGGCATGCCAGAACGTACGCCAAACTTTCGGGCCTCGTAACTACAAGCCGCCACTACGCCCCTTTCGCTGCCACCTACAAAAGCTGCTTTCCCTTTTAATGATGGGTTTAGCAATATTTCTACAGACACAAAAAATGAGTCCAGGTCAAAATGAGCAATAATGCGCTGGGAAGTTTTTTTCACTTTGTAAATTTACAAAACGAGTTGGTATTGCCGGGGTAAAAAAGCTACTAAGTAAAAGATTTCACTAAAGTTTACACCTTTTTTAAAGGTGTAAACTTTAGTGAAATCTCAACAAACAGCAAATACTGTAGAGAATTGAGGAGGAGTACCAAAAAGGTATTCCGTAGAAGGGAGTGACATCCGTCCGGCTGCCATTCGGACGGGCAATGATGATGACCAAAGCTGCTGTATTTGTTCGGACAAAAGTTAAAAAACATTAAGCACCTACCTGTAAATATCCAGCAACCCATCTGGTAAAGTAACATATACCTTTCTGTTTTTTTGGTCAATCTTATCCAGCGATTCCTGATGGATAGGGATAAGCGCTTCTTTGCCATCAATTAAAATGGCGCATAAAATCTGGTGCGGCTGTTCTATTACTTCTATAATTTCTCCCAAATCTTCGCCGTCATCATTTATAAGGTTAAAACCCAGCATAGTAATGGGGGCAGATGTAGCGGCAAACAATTTAAAATCTTCTTCAGCAAGCCAAACTTCCTTAGGGGTAAGCTTACGGGCGGTTTCTTTACTGTCTATGCCTTCTAATTTTATATACACTTCCGCATCGTTTTTAATAGAAGTGGAGCTTATAAAATAAGGCATAAAATCATCTTTGCGCTCTTCTATAAAAATAGTTTCCAAACCGGTTAGTGCCGTTTTTTTGCCCAAGCTATGCTGCAGCACTAACTCGCCCTTTAGCCCAAAACTTGCGGCCAGCTTGCCTATCTTAAAATAGTGGCTCATACGGTTTAAATTATTGAGAGCAATAATAATAAATTGCAATGGTTCATAAAAAAAGCAATCTCAAAAGAGATTGCTTAAAAGAAGTAACAAACAACAAAAATTATTCTGCTGTTTTAGTCTCTTCGGCGTTAGTCGTTTCTACCGGGGTAGCTACTGCAACTGGCGCTTCAACTTTTCTTACTACTGGTTGGTTACGGCTATCAGTACGGGCCTTTTTATGGGCTCCCTGACGCTTGGCCACATGAGCATCGTGCTCAGTGCTCCAAGTAGTAAATTTCTGCATGGCGACAGCTTCATCGAACAGGCCTAAGCCTACACCTCTCAACAAATGTTTCAAAAACAGTACTCCCTTGAAAGAAAGGATACGGCGTACAGTGTCAGTTGGCTGAGCACCTTTGTGTAACCAGTCTAACGCCTTCTGACGGTCAATCTGCACGGTTGCAGGAACTGTCAATGGGTTGTAAGTACCAAGTTTTTGGATAAATTTGCCGTCGCGTGGGCTACGGGCATCTGCAACAACGATAAAGTAGAACGGTCTTTTTTTAGATCCGTGACGTTGTAATCTCATTTTAACAGCCATAAAAAATAGAAATTTTTTCGGGTTGTGAATAAATAGGGTTTCTCTAATCTCCTTAAAAAAGGAAGGCGAAGTTACTATTCAACATTAAAACATCCAAATTTTTAATGCTTATTACTGAAGAATAAGTTGTAAAAGTTTTAAATTATTTTATACAGCGTATTTTTTTACCTCATACAATCTTAAAATAGTATCTTTTTAAAAAATTGTTTATGAAAAAAATCTTACTACTAGCAACAGTATACTTTTTAAGCTGTAGCCCCGGCAACCACCTTAAAAAGTTTTATACTGCCGAAGACAAGACTGTTTTTGACCTGGTAGAGAAATTACAAAAAAATGCAACCGATAAAGAGCCTTTGGATTTGCTGCCACAGGCCTACACCGTTGCGCTTGATAAACGCAAACAATTATCCGAAGCAAATTTTAATACCTTGCCTCCCGGCGATAGGTACCAGCAATTAGCAAAAGAATACGGGGTAATGCAACAGATGTACGAAAAAATAAACGCTGTGCCTGCTGCTAAAAAAATAGTTAAAAATTTATGGGACCCTTCTGTGCAAATACTAACAGCTAATAACAATGCTGCAAAAGAATATTATAACCAGGGGCTAGCATATATGAATTACGATAACCGGGTATCTGCAAGGAGCGCTTATGATTATTTTAGCAAAGCAAACAAATTGGTGCCCGGCTACCAGGATGTAAAAAACTTGATGCAGGAAGCCAACGAAAGGGCTACCATTAAAGTTATTGTTCAAAACGCAAGGTATTATAACCAAAATTATAATTACTGGGGTTACCAAAACGACTGGCTGCAACAACAAATAATTACTGACCTCAATAACCAGTCCTTTAGGGATGTACGTTTTTATTCTGAATGGGATGCAAAAAATAACCGCATAAGGGCAGATAGGCTGGTTAACCTAAATTTTACAGAATTATATGTAGGCCAATTTTTTAATAAGCGCTTTATCATTAACCGCAGTAAAAATATACAAATTGGCACCACTAAAGATGTGCCGGGCAAGCCAGTTTATAAAACTATTTATGCCACGGTAAATGTAAACCAAAGGTATATGCAAAGCAGGGCCACGCTAGAGTGCCGCATTTATGATGAAGTAACAGGCAACAATTTATTGTACGACCGTTTTCCCAGCAATGATGACTGGAAGGTAGAAACCGCCACCTACACTGGCGATAAAGATGCGCTTACACAAGATGACTGGAATAAAATAAACAACAGAGGTAGTTTACAGATGCCAACAAGGAACGAGGTTGCAGACAGGCTTATACGCCGCAGTTATAATTTGTTGCTTAGCAGGATAAAAGCTGGCGTACAGTTTGGTTCGTAATTATAAAATTGAAGTTGCCATTTATTAACAATGTTTTTTGTTGCCCCAGCTAATACATAGCTATGTGGGGCTTCACAGGCGTCGCACATTTATACATCAGTTTTTTAAGGATCATTTATTGTGCATTATGGACCTTAAATATAGATTAGAAGCCACCATTTATTTGGACGCAAGCAATTATTTTTTATGAATTTTCCTCAATGGCTGGTATATAAACCCAACTTGTAAAGCGGTAGAAAATAATTTTACCTGCCCATCACCAACTCCATGTATAGGGAGCCCTAAAGAAGGCTCTGCGGTAATAGAAAATATTGATGACAACTTTTTTTCAATGCCGGCGCTTAAGCTTAAGATGGAAAATAAATTTTTGTTGCCAGTGTAAGACCAGCTGGACTGATGGTTCATATTATCACGGATATAATAATAATTGTAATCTTCTTTTTTCATTATAAAAGAAGATACACCGGCTGTAGCATAAATTTTATAAGAATGCTGCTGCACAATATCATACCGAAAAGCAAGGGGTATTTCGTATATCAGGCATGATGCACCCACCTTAGTTAATTGTACCTGGCCCCAATATGAGCCAGCTTTTGCAGTATAATCTTTAGGGCCAGCAACATATTTTTTGCGGCTGGCGTAAAACCCTGTTTGTACACTTAATTTTTTAGTAAGCTTATAACCAATGCCAACGCCATATTTAGGGGTAATGGTGGAATTAGCTAAAGAAAATAAATGCACACTTCCGGCATCTGCACCAATACTCCCCAATATATAAAACTTAGAAGATGGCGCGTCGTCATTTTTCATTTTTACTTTTTTAGCAGCCATATCTTTAGGAACAGGCTCAGTAATTCTTTTAGTGTTGAAGCTATCTGCAACAAGGGCTGGTTTAGGTTTGCCGTATTTAATTACGGTAATGCCAGTTTCACCTGTACTTGGCGGCAATAAATCTGCATTGTTAGTGCTATCCTGCACAATTGTGTAGCCTTCATTACTATGGATTGTCACATTTATGCTTCCCTTTACATTTATTGCGGCTTTATTTTTTTTAGTGATTGCTGAGGTATTTATTGCCACTGCTGCAGCATCGTTTGCAGGCTTACTCCCCCCGTTTTTTATTGCATTAGTAGTTCGGCGTTTTTTTATAATTGGAAGGCTATAAATATTTTTTTTGTTAGATGAAGGACTGCTATTTGCTATTGGTGTTTCATCTTTATCAGCTATTTTATTACTGGTTGATGGTGCAGTATCTTTTTCGACTACTGGTAAACTATTTTTATTTGTATCAGCTATTCCAGCTACTTTATTTATAGTAATTTTTTCTGGTACATCTTGGCGGTTAGTTTGTGTGTTTTTCGGTAATGGAAACGTTGATGAAATGTTTTTTTCAGGCATAGTTCCGGTGTAAAATAAATAAGCTCCGGCACCCAATAATAATAGCGAAAGCCCTGCAAATACCCACCATATAAAAAAGCGCCGTCTGGGTTCATTTTCTTTATCCAGCTTAGCTTCCATATTCTTCCATGCCAGCTCATCAAAAGGCGGCTCGCTGTTTTCAGCGGCTTCCTTTATGCGGTTTTCAATATGGTCAAATTGCTCGTTGCTCATAATTTATTATTAATGATTCGCTGATCATTTTCTGGATATTTGCCCTTGCCTTTGCCAGGTTAGATTTAGATGTGCCGGTAGTAATACGTAACTGTGCGGCAATTTCATTATGCTTAAACCCATCAATAACAAACAGATTAAAAACTGTACGGTAAACAGGAGATAACCGCTGCACCATTTCCATAATTTCAACATACGACATTTTATCAATGGCCGTTTCCTGTTCGCCCGCCATCTCAAAATGGGCGTCTTCCATTTCTCCCACTAAATAATTTTTTTTATTTTTTCTGTAATTATCAATAGCAGTATGTATAAAAATCGTTTTCATCCATCCTTTTAGAGAGGCATCGTAATTATTATGGGCGGGCTTAAAATTGGGGAGTTCTCTATAAATCTTAAAAAATCCATCATTTACAACCTCCATCGCATCATCTTTACTATTGCAATAACGCATACATATAGCTGTAGCAAAACCATAAAAAAATTGATAAAATTCTTTCTGGCATTCCCTGTTCGCTTTTATGCAACCATGTACGATATGCTCAATGTGTTGCCTCGTTGGTATAATTTTAAGGTTATTTTATAGTAATCGTATAAATAAAGGTAGTGGTTGCCTTTGCTAAAAATAAATTTAAATAAAAGCTTCCCTTCCCTCAAAAAAAAATTTGCTTGTACCTATTTGAAAAGTTATCAATATTTGCAAAGCCGGGAAATTTTTATTTGGGATATGGAGGTCAATATCCCCTATGCCTGCCTTCTATAAAATTACTTTTTTCATTACACTTTTCATCGTAAAATAGATTTTCACTTCCCGTTTGGGCTATTTATACATCAACAATGGTATCTCTTTTAGAATTATGATTAACCCTTTATTAATGTTGCAACTTGCTGCCCACTCGCTAGTGCAGCCTCTACCGTACCAGGATGGTTGCCATGATAAAGTGCTTCACCAGCGAAAAATATGGTGTTGAATAATGGGGTAGATAAAGTCGCTTTTGCTTCTGCAGAGTTTGCCATATCATAACTATAACCTCCAAGAGAAAATGTATTTGACTGCCAATTGAATATTTCTCCAAATTCTATGTCGGCTTTAAGTTTATCTTCCGTTATATCGAATATTGATGCCAATGATGCCAAAGCTGTTTGCAAAAGTGAATCATTATCTTCCTCTGCAAGTATTGCTGCTGTAGGGCCGCCCATCCAACCGGTTAATATAGGCACCGTATTGGGTAATTGTGTCCACCAGGTAGGGAAAAATTTTTCATCACTAAAAAAGAACTGAGCATCGGGCTTCCAAAAAGTTTTATTGAATTTTAATACCACTTTTATCACCGCCCCTAAACCAATATTTTTCGCCGCTTTTGCATACGCATTAATTGGCGGGTCAAATTGCAGGAATGACTTTCTTTCGTTTTGAAACAATAAATTGAGCGATGTAGTAATCAATATTTTATTTGCCCTAAATACCTCTTTATCAGTAGTATAAGCCGTAACATTATCCTGGTTCCAATTAATGCGCTCAACGGTTTTATTAAGCAAAATTTTGCATTCGTCGGCTATCGCCTGCTGTGCAACATAATCTACCAAAGCCTTATAGCCACTGGGTATACGGTAACTCTCCCCATCTTCGGCACTCCATTCTTTATAAAAGGAGCATACGCTTGCCCGTGTGCAATCTGCCAGGTCAAACCCTTCCGCATAGGCGATAACTTGTTTTTTTAAGGCCGCATATTTTTCATCTGCATAATGGTTTTGTAAAAATACTTCCAGTGTAACATCTGTTGTAACCACTTTCATTTTTTGCAACATTTCCTCCCACCCTTCTTCCCTTTCCATATCTATATTCAGGACGCCATTTTTTTTACGGTAGTTTTTACCCGTTGTTTTGATAAATTGAATAGGTGCATCATGTAGTAACTGCATGGTAATTGGCAAGTTGCCATGCACAAATTCTGCCCCAGCCTCAATAACCCCATCTTGCTTGTTAATGCTGTGTATACGCCCGCCAAGACGGTTATCCGCCTCTAAAATAGTTACATTAAAATATAAAGAAAGCTGCTTTGCTGCCATTAAGCCAGCAGCGCCAGCACCAATAATTAGTAATGATTTTTCTTTCATACCTAGTTAAAAAGCTAATATTAAGCCACAAGAGAAATTATATTTGTGTTTATTGTTTTTTGTTGTTAACCATACTGCATTACCCATCATCCATCAAAAATTATCAATTATGGAATATGGTATGATATTTTCAAAGTTATTGCAGTAACATTATCTAACACCAAAATAATAAGCGCATGACAACAAAATCAATTTTATTTATTAGCGGTATAAGTGCCTTGGCTTACCTTCTTTATAAAAAATCTACCGGTGGCAAACGGGACAATAGGCCTGGTGCAGTAAAAAAATTTACTACCAAAGTTGCGCATAGCATTACAAAGCCTTTAGTGGAGGTAGCGGATGATGTACCCTCTTACCCAATAATAGTTAATGGCGATTGGTAACATTAAAAAACCATGTATTATTAACTTAATTTTTTTTGGCAATATCATTTATGTATTTGAAAAAAGATAAAAAAATTATTAAAAAGTAGGCAAGGATATGCTTAAAAATATTGAGTGGAAAGATACTTTTAAATGGGCATTTTTTGGAGCAATTTTATTTTGTATAGCCGCTTTTATTTATATAGTCAAGGCAGATTATACAGCATCATGGATATTGTTTTTAGGTGCCATTCTTTTTCTTTTTGCAAATGCTTTTCATAATGTAATTGAGAGCAAAAAAAAAGGAAGTGATAAAAGTATGGCAGCACTTGTATTTGAAGCACATGTTACAACAATCGTAGGTATAATTTTAGCCTGCTTTATTTGTTTTTTATTGTTAGTGATTTTAGTACCAGGCTATTTAGAAGCAGCGCCAGCCCAGAAATTATTAGTAAACGAACCAGTAACAACGGTAATGGACAAAACAAATGGCTTAAGCTTTAACCTGTTTGTTGCAGCTGCAGTCTTAAACTTTGCAGGTGGTTCTATCGTTGGCATTACAGTACCTTTCTATGCAAAACGCTATAAAGTGAAAAAAAACAAATAACCCCTTCCATTGCAATAAAAATGCGGTATTTGGCGACAAGTCTGCGGATTAATTTTATGGATATGAGGGATGTTTGGTAAAAAATTATGTAATGACCGCATTAAAATACAGCTAATAAAAAAACCGCTTAACGGTTGTTAAGCGGTTTTTTTTGGTGTAGTAAGCAGTAGCATTACCGCTTACCCATCCCCGGCATTTTGCCACCCATGGGCATTTTGTTCATCATCTTCATCATGCCTTTCATTTGCTCAAATTGTTTTAAAAACTGGTTTAGTTCTGCTATGTCTTTACCGCTGCCTTTGGCAATGCGCAATTTTCTGTTAGGGTTAATCACGTCGGGATTACGGCGCTCTTCAATTGTCATGGAATTTATCATAGCTTCAATGCCTTTAAACGCATCATCGTTAATGTCCACATCTTTTATTTGTTTGCCTACTCCCGGTATCATTCCCATTAAATCTTTCAGGTTGCCCATCTTTTTAATTTGCGCCAGTTGCGATTTAAAATCTTCAAAATCAAACTGGTTTTTACGTATTTTCTTTTCAAGCTTTGCGGCTTCTACGGCATCAAATTGTTCCTGTGCTTTTTCTACCAGACTAACAATATCGCCCATGCCTAAAATACGCTGCGCCATCCTATCGGGATAAAAAACATCCAGCGTATCCATCTTTTCGCCACTGCTTGCAAATTTGATGGGCTTGTTAACGGTGTATTTAATAGATAATGCAGCACCACCACGGGTATCACCATCCAGCTTAGTTAAAACAACACCTGTAAAATCGAGGCGTTCGTTAAAGGCTGCGGCGGTGTTTACGGCATCTTGGCCGGTCATGCTATCTACAACAAATAAAATTTCCTGGGGCTTAATGGCAGCTTTGATATTTGCTACCTCATTCATCATTATTTCATCTACTGCCAACCGGCCGGCGGTATCTACAATAATAACATTTTTATTTTTCGCCCTAGCTTCTTTAATGGCGTTCTGCACAATGCTAACGGCGTCTTTATTTTCTCTTTCGCTGTAAACATCAACGCCAATCTGGCCGCCTAAAATTTCCAGCTGGTCTATTGCCGCAGGTCTGTAAATATCTGCCGCAACCAGTAAGGGCGATTTGCCTTTTTTTGTTTTTAAATAATTAGCCAGTTTACCACTAAAAGTAGTTTTACCACTACCCTGCAGGCCTGCAATTAAAATAATTGTGGGGTTGCCGCTAATGTTAAATTCCGCTTCGTTGCCCCCCATCAGTTCGGTCAGCTGGTCTTGTACTATCTTAACCATTAACTGGCCCGGACTAACCGCCGTTAGTACTTTTTCGCCTAAAGCTTTTTCCTTGATAGTGTCTGTAAATTCTTTGGCAATCTTATAATTCACATCCGCATCAACCAATGCCCTGCGAATTTCTTTTACGGTGTTGGCAATATTAAGTTCGGTTATCCTTCCCTGCCCTTTTATGTTTTTTAAGGCGCCTTCTAACTTTTCACTGAGAGAGTTAAACATCTTTACTAATTATTTAAACGTTTGGGTATAAAAAAAGTGAACTCAAAAGTTCACTAAATACTTTGCAAATGTATGAAAATCTATGCACCTAAATAACTACGTAAAAGCTTACAGCGGCTGGTTACCTGTAGCTTGGTAATGGCCTTGTCTTTTATTTGCCGTACCCTTTCCCTGGTTAAGCTAAAGCGCTCGCCGATATCTTCCAGGCTTAAAGGATGATCTATGCCAATGCCAAAAAACAGGCGGATAACTTCTTTTTGCCTTTCCGTCAACGTGCTTAAGCTGCGGTCAATTTCTGTAGAGAGCGATGCTTTAGATGCAAGGTACATATCCGTGTTATCGGCATTCGGGTTTTCCAATACATCCATAAGGCAGCCTTCATCGCCATCGCCAAAGGGCTGGTCCATACTTACATGCCTTATAGAAGCCCCCATAGTGGCAGATACTTCTTCAGTTTCCATATCTAATAAAATAGCAAGTTCTTCTGGGGTAGGCTCTCGTTCAAACTCCTGCTCTAACTGCGAATAGGCCTTGCTGATACGGTTGGTAAGCCCTAGCTTATTCAATGGCAGCCTTACTATGCGGCTTTGTTCGGCCAATGCCTGCAGTATGCTTTGGCGTATCCACCATACCGCGTACGATATAAATTTAAAGCCCCGGGTTTCATCAAAACGTTGCGCCGCCTTTATTAAGCCGAGGTTGCCCTCATTAATTACATCGGGCAATGTTAGCCCCTGGTTTTGGTATTGCTTGGCTACGGATACTACAAACCTAAGGTTGGCCTTGGTTAATTTATCCAATGCTAACTGGTCGCCCTGCTTTATGCGCACGGCTAATTTCACTTCTTCTTCCGGTGTTATTAATTCAACTTTCCCTATTTCGTGCAGGTATTTTTCCAGGCTTTGGCTTTCACGATTAGTGATAGATTTAGTGATCTTGAGTTGGCGCATCCCCATAAAACGTAGGTTTAATTGGTTAAGATTGAAATGGCAATTACACTTTTGATGGGGAGACAGGGGAATTAAATACAAATGTTAACTATTGTAATTTATAGCATTTACAATACGTTACCAAAAAAGATTATACAAAAAATAAAAAAAATAAGCGAGGTTTCAAGGTGTTTAAGCTTAGTGATAGGATTGCATAACAAAAAATTGTAAGAAATTATTTTATTGCCTCGTTTATTTTGTTATTATTGCATTCACACAAAGCAGTTTCAAAATAAGCGGATGAGCAAAAAAGCACTATATACATTAGAATACCCGGTTAGATGTTCTCCCGGTATATTGTATGAATTTTTAAGTACCCCTGCAGGACTACAGGAATGGTTTGCAGATAAAGTTGACGAACGTGACGGCATTTTTAGTTTTTCATGGAATGGCGATGATGAACAAGCTGAATTAATGGAAGGAGAAGAAAATAAATATATCCGGTTTCATTGGCTGCACATGCCTAAAGAAGAATATTTTGAGTTTATCATTGAAAAATCTGAAGTTACTAACCAGACAATTTTGATTATAAAAGATTTTGCTGAAAAGAAAGATATTAAAGACCAAAGCCAATTATGGGAATATCAGGTTAAAGACCTTTTTCATCGCCTGGGCAACTAATTTTTAATAAGCTTATCATTTCTATAAAAGATTGCACTACAAATAGCGCCTTAGTATCCCATTGCTGTAAACCGATTTTTTTACCAACTTTTATAAACGATTTTTCTGTAAGCAATGCATTAAACCTACTAAGGGTAAGGCTTTGCATAGGTACATAATTATCTTTTTCAAAATGGTGCTGCCAGGGGCCATCGCTCACGCAAACCCAATATCCCTGTTGCTGCAGCTGCAAAAAGTTACTTATCAAGCCAGGCAGTGCAGCTTCTTTTGCCTTGCCCGCCAGTTGCAGGCTGATGCTAAAAAAGTTGCCCCACCAAAACAACGTACGTATAGCCAGCATTTCTTCTTTTTCAAAATACCTGGGATAATCGAGCATCACGTACGGAAGCCCTTTGTAATTTTCGCCCTTGCTTATTTTGGCATCTTTACTATATATTTCTTTGGGTAGATGTGGCTTATGTTGTTCCGTAATTTCCTGCATCATTACCAGCACTTCGCCAAATTGTTGAACTACTTTTTGGATGATAGTATGTTTCGTTAAAATCCAATCGGTATTACAAACCAATTCCAGTTCTTTAGCAGAAAGAGTTATTTTTGTTTTATCAGCCATCATTTTATCAAGGTACAAATAACTTATTAAAGCTTTGCCTACGGCAATTAAGCAATGATCAAAAAATTAGATAAGCTTATCATCAAGTCGTTCATCGGCCCTTTTATAGTAACTTTTTTCATCGCATTTTTTGTGCTGATGATGCAGACCCTTTGGAAATATATTGATGACCTGGTAGGCAAAGACCTCGACCTTTTTACTATCGGCGAATTTATTTGGTATGCCAGCGCCTCGTTGCTTACCTTAACTATGCCCATTGCAATCCTGATATCTTCCATTATGACCTTTGGTAATTTGGGCGAAACTTTCGAGCTGGTGGCTATTAAATCTGCCGGTATTAGCTTGCTCCGTTTTATGCGCCCCCTTATTATTGTAGCTATTATATTGTGCGGCATCACGTTTATATTTGCCAATTATGTTATCCCCTACGCCAATTTAAAATTCCGTACTATTTACTATGATATCTCTTTTAAAAAACCTGCGCTAAACCTTAAGCCTGGATCTTTTTATAAATACATACCTGGCTACGCTATTAAAATTGGCAAAAAAGATGCCGACGGAAAAACTATACATAACGTTGTGATTTACGAGCAGCAAACCGCCTTGCAAGACAATAGTATTATTGCTGAAAAAGGTACCATGAGCCTATCTGCCGATAGTAAATATTTAGTTTTTGTTTTGCAAAACGGATATCGCTTCCAGGAACGTGGTACTGCACTTGATACCAGCACCGAGTTTATCCGCATGGGTTTTAAAGAATACAAAAAATTATTTGATATTACAGCGCTGCAAATGAGCAAAACTTCGGATACATTATTTAAAAATGATTTTAAGATGTTGAGCATCCGCCTGCTTAATAGGACAATAGACTCCTTACAAATTGCGCGGGACAGCCTTGCAAAAAAATTAAATAAAGATGTAGGCTACCAGGTGCATTACCTTAATATGGGTGATAGCATATGGCGAAAAGCACCTGCTGTAACGCTAAAAAACGATACTACTTTCCTTGCCATGCTGCCAGATTCTGCCAAAAGCCTTGTGTACGAAAATGCTATCAGCCTGCTAAATACGCTTAAAAATAATTATCAAAATTCGGGGGTAGAATTAAATGGCAAAGAGCGGGAAGTGCGCATCGGTAAAATTGAATGGCACCGTAAATTTTCTTTATCCCTTGCCTGCCTTGTTTTATTTTTTATAGGCGCACCAATGGGCTCCATTATTCGTAAAGGAGGGCTGGGCATGCCTTTGGTGGTAGCCATACTTTTCTTTCTTATTTTTCACCTGCTTAATATGTTTGGCGAAAAATTTGTAAAAGAAGAAATAATGACGCCCTTTTTCGGCATGTGGCTCGCTATTTTAGTATTAACCCCAGTAGGTATATTTTTTACTTACAAAGCCATGCACGATTCTCAGTTATTCAACAAAGAATTTTATTACCGTTTCTTTAAAAATATCCGCCCGATGCTTAAGCCTATTGCAGATAAATTCAGCCGTAAAAAATAAATGGTTTATGGTTTTTTATTTGTAGTTTTTTGTTAGGCTTTGTCGGGTTGTGCAATATTGAATGTACTGGAAGATTGGCTTTAATTAATAATTATAATTTAATGCCGTTAAGTTAAGGATTTATATGTTTGTCTTTACCTCACCCTAACCCTCTCCAAAGGAGAGGAAAGGTCTTAACTTAACGGCATTGAATTATAATTTAATTTTCCAGAAGTTTTTTGTGCTACCCAATACAATAGTTATTGCCGCCCTGCCTCTTAAAGAGGGCTCTATCCGCTGTAAATTATTAAAAGCTCCTCAAATTATAATATTCTAAGAATGATCCTTTGGAGGGCAGGGAGGCTGCACTTTTACTTCGGTTTTTCAGGTACATCTAATTGTGCATTATGTGGCGTGTTAAAACCCAAATCCTACTTTTTATCGCACCACATTAATTACTGCTTTGTAAAGGGGCGTACCGAACTTTTTAGTCAAATTCATGTTACATAAATTTTATGCCAGGTTCTTGACAAATAGATTTATTGGCAACGTTTTTTATCACCGGAAGGGAAAATTTTTAAGTACCGGAATAGTTAGTTAAATTTATACTACAAACATTATTTATGAAACAAACAACCAGAAGAAATTTCATTGGCAAGTCTGCCATAGCAGGCATAGCAACTTTTATTGCATTGCCCGCACTCGGTGGCTTACTAGAATCTTTTGACACTGCAATTGATACCAATCAATCTCCATTGAAAACTGGTTTTGGCCAGCAACCTTTGCCTTATGCCTACAACGCACTAGAGCCAAATATTGATGCCATGACGATGGACATCCATTTCAATAAACATGCAGCCGCTTACAGTAAAAATGTAAAAGAAGCAGCTGCCGCAGAAGGTGTTGATACCACTAAGCCTTTAGAAGACGTGCTGGCAAAAGTTTCAAAATATACCCCAAAAATGCGTAACAATGCAGGCGGGCATTATAACCATGAGCTTTTTTGGAAGTTACTATCCGCAGATACCAACACAGCACCTAACGCAAAATTATTAGCAGCCATCAATACAAGTTTTGGTAGTATAGATGAATTTAAAAAACAGTTTACAACAGCGGCCACCAGCAGGTTTGGCAGTGGCTGGGCATGGCTGATTATAACTACAGATAAAAAATTGTCGATTGCTTCTACGCCTAACCAGGATAATCCTTTAATGGACATTGCAGAAGCAAAAGGCTTTCCGCTAATGGGGCTGGATGTTTGGGAACATGCCTATTATTTAAAATACCAAAACCGCCGTGCAGACTATATTGCAGCCTTTTGGAAAGTATTAAACTGGAACACGGTGAATGATCGTTATAATAGTATATAAGTAATAAAAATCACAAAAAATGATGCCCACTTTACTGTGGGCATTGTTATAATAAATGTTGTACTATTTTCAATCTATCACTTGCCTTAATGGTCTCAGCCTTTGAAATAAGAAGCATCCCAAAACTGATACAACTAATAACAAAGGCTGATAAATTGGCTTACAATCTGACGCAAAAATAGTAGCAGCAATCCAGAAATCAAACAAATATTTTGTTTTTTTGTTTTTATTATGTTTTTAAAAATGGCGATTTTTTTAGAAGCATAAAACATAATTTCGTTCTCTGTAAATAATCATCTTTTACATAAAATATTTTTACTGTTATGGAAGTTTGGAAAGAATACCAGGAAAAGAATAAAGACCGTTTTTTAAATGAATTGCTGGAATTATTACGCATACCAAGCATTAGCGCCAAAGGCGAGAATAAAGCAGATATGATAACCTGCGCCGATGCCGTAAAGCAACGTTTGCTGGAAGCTGGCGTAGATAAAGTAGAAATATATCTAACAGATGGCCACCCGATAGTGTATGCCGAAAAAATAATAGACCCATTAAAACCAACCGTGTTAGTGTACGGCCATTATGATGTACAGCCAGTAGAACCTTTAGAACTGTGGAATAGTGGCCCATTTGACCCGACAATTATAGACGGCAAAATTTTTGCCCGTGGCAGTTGCGATGATAAGGGCCAGGTGTACATGCATATTAAAGCATTAGAAATATTGGTACAAACAAATACCCTAACTAATAATATTAAATTTTGCATTGAAGGCGAAGAAGAAGTAGGGTCGCCTAACCTGGGCAAATTTGTACAATCGCATAAAGAATTATTAAAGGCAGATTGTGTATTGATAAGCGATAGCTCCATGATAAGCCTGGACACGCCCAGCATAGATATTGGAGTGCGTGGCTTAAGCTATATCGAGCTAACAGTAACCGGTCCAAACCGCGATTTGCACAGTGGTGTTTACGGCGGCGCTGTTGCCAACCCAATAACCATTTTGGCAAAGATGATTGCTGGCTGCCATGATGAGAATAACCATATCACCATCCCTAATTTTTATGACGATGTAGTAGAATCTACAACAGAAGAAAGGAAGCTAATGGCAGAAGCGCCGTTTGATGAACAGGGATATAAAGATGACCTAGGCATAAAAGAATTGTGGGGTGAGACAGGCTTTACCACCAACGAACGTACCGGCATAAGGCCTACGCTGGAGCTAAACGGCATCTGGGGCGGCTACCAAGGCGAAGGCGCAAAAACAGTTTTGCCCAGCAAGGCAACCGCAAAAATAAGCACCCGTTTGGTACCCAACCAATCAAGCGAAAAGATAACTGCCATGTTACTTGAATATTTTAAAAAAGTAGCCCCACCAAATGTAACAGTAACTGCGTTTGAACATCACGGAGGCGAACCGTATATGACGCCTATTGACAGCAAAGCCTACCAGGCAGCAGCTAAAGCGATGGAAACAACATTCGGCAAAACACCAATACCGGTACGAGGTGGTGGCAGCATCCCCATCTGTGCTTTGTTTGAGAAAGAATTGGGCATCAAAATAGTATTCATGGGCTTTGGCTTAGACAGTGATAACCTGCACAGCCCCAACGAAAAATTCAACCTCGAAAACTTCTACAAAGGCATAGAGACCATCCCGTATTTTCATAAATATTTTACAGAAACGGCGGGAGAGTTATAAGTTGTGAGTGATAAGTATCGAAACGTCTATTTTTAAGAATTTAAAATATTTTATTACTTTATTAAAGGATATTGCATTATAACTTACATCTCTTAAACACTTTTCTTGCTGCAGAATTATAATTTCATTCAATATACCGTAACCGCTGAAAGGGTTTGCAACCTCAGTCAGGGTTACTTTTATGTACAAGCTCCTAAAATATATAATAGTATCAGCTTTACAAAAAAAACCACAAGTTGAAAAAACACATAACTCCTAACTTATAACTCATAACTACCACCCCATCCCCACTTCAAAAAATCAGGAAAAGCCTTCGCCCAGGTGGGTACATCGTGCCTGCCGTCTTTTAACTCCAGGTAGGCAATGTTAGTATTGTTGTAGCCTTTCTTTTTTAATTCTTCTATTAAATCAAGCGTATCGTCAATGGAGTCGATGATGCCGTTATTGTTGCGGTCTGCTGTTTCATCTAAAGCTCCTGCCTCAAAGAAAAATTTTAGCCAGGGTGCGTGTGCGCCTTCTCTTATTTGCCGGTGCATGATGCGGTGCAGCTTTTCATCAAACTCCGGATGTTGCTGGTCTTTATCCCGCCACCATAATGAGCCGCTAAAGATGCCGGCTTTTGTAAATTCCTTGGCATTGTTCCATACAATATCCAACGCACTTAATCCACCTAAAGAAAAGCCGGCAAAAGATTTTTCTTTAAAAGATACTACTACATAGGTGGCGTGGATATAAGGCAATAATTCTTCAAAAATAAATTGGCTGTAAGCTGCTGCTGTGGTGCCCCAGCCTTTATAATCTGCAATTTTTGCAGTAGCGTATTCATTCTTCCTATCAGGCCCGCAATGAATGCCTACGCATAGCAATTCGGTAATTTTATTCTGGTGATAAAGCTCATCCAGTATATTTTCAAACTGCATGGCCACCAGGTCTTGCCCATCGTTAATTAATAGCAGGCTAATTTGCGAAGGTTCTTTTACGGCTATGGGAACATAAAAATCAATCAAAACCGTACGCTTTAAAAAGATGGATGCTATACTGTGGCGCTCTGTAGTTGTAACGGATGTTTCTTGTTTTGGCATAACCTCAAAAATACGAAAACAGTGGCAAAACTATTGCAGTAATCCTGCTCAAAATTGTTGATTGTCAATAATAAAATATCTTACACATATTATTATTTGGTACTTTACAAGTAAAAAAATATATTCGGTCAAGGATATAAGTCCACATCTGTTTATCAAAAATCTATTCTATTATTTAAAACATTCTCATGAAAAAAATAGGCATTTTACATGGTAAAGAAAGAAGCTTTCCCGAAGCTTTTGTACAAAGGGTGAATAGCAAAAATATTGAAGGCATAACGGCAGAAGAAGTAAAAATAGAGAAGGTGATACAAGGCGAAAGTAGCGGCTATGCGGTTATTATAGACCGTATTTCGCAGGATGTGCCTTTTTACAGGGCGTACTTAAAAAATGCAGCCCTTTGTGGCACAGCAGTTATCAACAACCCTTTTTGGTGGAGCGCTGACGAAAAGTTTTTCAACAATTGTTTATCGACCAAAATAGGCGTGCCGGTGCCAAAAACCGTCATCCTTCCCTCAAATTCTTTGCCTGCAGATACCACCAGCGAATCTTTCAGCAACCTACAATACCCGTTAGATTGGGAAGGTATTTTTAACTACGTGGGCTTTCCTGCCTACATGAAACCATTTGCTGGCGGCGGGTGGAAAAGCGTGTACAAAGTAGCCGATAAAGATGATCTTTTTGAAAAACACGCAGAGACCGGCGAATTGGTAATGATGCTGCAGGAAGAAATTATTTTTGATGAATATTATCGTTGTTATTGCCTTGGCGGAAAGTACGTGCGTATTATGCCTTACGAACCACGCAACCCACATGCCTTACGCTATGTGGCTGATTTTAAGCCTGATGCAGCAAGGACTAAACTGATGACGGACATCGTACTAAAAATAAACAGTTATTTAGGCTATGATTTTAATACGGTGGAGCTAGCCTTAAAAGATGGCATACCTTACGCTATAGATTTTTGCAACCCTGCGCCAGATGCGGAAAGGGCAAGCGTAGGCGAAGAAAATTTTGAGTGGGTAGTAGAAACCGCCGCCACTTATGCAATAGAAAAAGCATTGGCACAAAAAGATGGCGAAGACAATTTAACCTGGGGGGAATACATCAAGCGAAGCGCTGCAAAAAAAACGTTGTTTTAATTATGAATTAAAAATTAATGCCGTTAAGTTAAGGATTTATATGTTTGTCTTTACCTCACCCTAACCCTCTCCAAAGGAGAGGAAAGGTCTTAACTTAACGGCATTGAATTAAAAATTAAGAATTAAGAATTTGTTTGGCTTGCAGCATATCATTTTTTTAATGCTTTTTATAAGGAACGTATATATCATTTCTATTATTTACTACCAAATCACGAAGAGCATTTTAGATTGAATTATTTATCAATTATCCATTAATTAATTATCAGTTAAAATAGGATTACCAGTCATACCATTAAACTATTATCAATACCGAAAAGCGTTTCGGATTGAAAGAATTATCAATTATCAATTAACCAGTTATCAATTAAAAAATGGCCAACTTATCATACAAAGGTTTTACGATTGGTGTAGAAGAAGAATACATGGTGATTGACCCCGTGACGAGGGAATTAAAAAGCCATGAGCAAAAAATTGTGCACGAAGGGCATAAAATCATCAAAGATAAAGTGAAGGCAGAAATGCACCAGGCTGTGGTGGAAGTAGGCACCGATATTTGCCAGGATGTAGATGAAGCCTTTATGGATGTATCTATCCTGCGCAAAACCCTTAGCAGCATTAGCGATAGCCTTGGGCTTAAATTGGGTGCTTCTGGCACGCACCCTTTTAGCCATTGGGAAAGCCAGCTAATTACCGACCATGTGCGCTATAGCGAAATAGTAAATGAACTGCAGGAAGCTGCCCGCAGCAACCTTATTTTTGGCTTGCATGTGCACGTAGGCATGGCTAACCGCGAAATGGCCATCCACATTGCCAACTCTGCCCGCTATTTTTTGCCGCACATTTATGCGTTAAGCACCAACTCGCCTTTTTGGGAAGGGCGTAAAACGGGCTATAAATCTTTCCGTACAAAAGTGTTTGATAAATTTCCCCGCACGGGCATACCTGATTATTTTGAGAGCATTGAAGCCTACGATAATTATGTTAAGCTGCTGGTAAAAACTAATTGCATAGACAATGCAAAAAAAATTTGGTGGGACCTTCGGGTCCACCCTTTCTTCAACACCGTAGAGTTCCGCATTTGCGATATACCTATGACCGTACAGGAAACCATTGCCATTGCCGCCTTGTTTCAGGCATTGTGCGCCAAACTGTACAAACTGCGTAGCCAGAACCTGAATTTTATGATGTACTCACGGGCACTAATAAACGAAAATAAATGGCGTGCCAGCCGCTACGGCATTGATGGCAGCATGATTGATTTTGGCAAAGAAACAGAAGTAAATACCAGGGTATTAATTTACGAGCTGCTCGATTTTATAGATGATGTGGTACCGCAATTAGGCAGCCGCCACGCCATTAACCACGTGCACAATATGCTGGAACAAGGCACCGGCGCAGATAGGCAGCTACAGGTGTACGAGCAAAATAATAGCCTTGTAGATGTGGTGGATTATATACAGGGGAACTTTTTAGCGGGGCTTTAATGCTTTTTTAAATATAAATAGGCCATTGACAACATTGATGGTAACTTGAAGTAAGCTATAATTTAGTAACTTTAATTAGATAAAATACTAAGTTATGTTATACGGCCAAGTAAGTATTGACCCTGAAATTATGAGTGGAGCACCCGTCTTTACTGGAACAAAGGTGCCTATTAAAAATATTTTTGATTATTTAGAAGGTGGAGAAGGCCTTGCAGAATTTTTAAATGATTTCCCCTCTGTAACAAAGGAAGCATCTTTGGCTGTTTTAGAGATGGCAAAAAAATCTTTGATGACTGAAAAAGTGCTTCATGAAAATTTTGCTTAATGAAAGCTTGCCACTCAAACTGCGCAAATATTTTGGTACAGGGCATGAAGTATTAACGGTACATGACAAGGGTTGGCTGGGCAATAAGAAGGGCGAATTGCTGCAACTTATGATAGCCAATGAGTTTGAAATTTTTGTAACAGTTGATCGGAACTTGCCTTATCAGCAAAACCTGGAGCGGCTTGCACTTACCATATCCGTCCTTTGTGCACACGATAATAGAAAAGAAACATTAAGCTTACTTATCCCCAAATTATTTGAAAGGCTTTCTGTAGGAAATCTTCAAAATATAATTGAAATCTCATAATTTTATTGCTTCCTGCTTGATAAAGTATCGGTTTAACTTACCTTAAAACCCATCTGCAAAAAAATTATTAATTTTGTTACATGTCTTTTTCAGAAAAAAATAAAATACGTGTAGCGATATTAGACCTATACGAAGGGCATGCCAACCAGGGCATGCGTTGCATAAGGGAAATATTAAACCGCTTTGGCGATGAAAAAAACCTGGATATTACCTGGGATGAATTTGATGTTCGCCAGAAATTAGAAGTGCCTAGCCTTTCTTACGATATTTTTATTTCCAGTGGCGGCCCTGGCAGTCCGCTGGATAGCGAAGGAAGCAACTGGGAGCATGCCTATTTTACCTGGCTGCATAAAGTACAAAGCTGGAATTACAGTGCCGTAAACCCTCAAAAAAAATATGTATTCTTTATCTGCCATTCCTTTCAACTGGCTTGCAGGCATTATAATATTGGCAAGGTTTGCCAGCGCAAAAGCACGTCTTTTGGCGTGTTCCCAATCCATTTATTAAATGATGGAAAAGAGGAGATTGTGTTTCACCAAATGAAAGACCCTTTTTACGCCGTAGATAGCAGGGATTACCAGGTGGTTGAACCCATCCATAATAATTTGTTAGAAATGGGCGCTACCATTTTAGCCATTGAAAAAGAAAGGCCCCATATTAATTTGGAAAGGGCTATCATGGCGGTGCGTTTTAACGAGTACATGATAGGCACGCAGTTTCACCCTGAGGCGGATGCAGCAGGCATGAGCATGCACCTGCAGACGGAAGAGAAAAAGCGTACCGTAATTGAAAACTATGGCGAAGAAAAATGGGCCAGCATGATTGAACAATTGAACGACCCTGACAAAATAATGTTTACCTACGAACACATACTGCCGAACTTTTTAGCCATTGCTGTAAAAAGCCTGCAAAAAAGTTTTGAGCCTGTTGAGCTATAAAAATTATTGGCTTTTTTATTGCTTGTATAGCTGATTATTATGATTATTTTTAACCAACAGAATACCATCAATACAGCCCAGTATGCAAAAAGAATTAAGAGACGCATTCAACAAAAACTTTACCCAAGAAAAATATAAGGCTTACGTAGATGAACTAGAAGGGTTACATCCTGGCACGCTCGATTTCAGGAATGCGGAAACGCCCATTTTTATCCCAAAAGAATTTACAAAAAAAATGCTTGATGCTTGTGAGGACATCATTGACATTATAATTGCGCCAAATTTTAAAGAGCTTACCGAAAGGTCTTTACCAGCAGAGGTGCATGTACCCAACGAAAGGGGCCATGCCGCATTTATAGCGTTTGATTTTGGTATTTGTGAAAACGCCAACGGCACGCTGGAGCCTCAATTGATAGAAATGCAGGGTTTCCCTACCCTGTTTGCATTCCAGGCGTTTCATACAGCTATTACCCGCTCGTATGCGAATGTGCCTTCTACCCATGATGCTTATTTGAATGGCTATACCGAAGCTACTTACCTGCAGTTGCTGAAAGAAATTATTTTGGGAGATGCAAATCCAGAGAATGTAATCCTGTTAGAAATTTATCCGGAGCAACAAAAAACGAGGGTAGATTTTTATTGTACGGCAGATGTGCTGGGCATTAAAACAGTTTGCCTCACTAAATTAATCGGCGAAGGCAATCAATTGTTTTATGAGAATGATGGAAAAAAAACACCCGTAAAAAGAATTTATAACCGGCTTATTTTTGATGACCTTCATCAGCAAACAGGCCTGGGAGAAATCATCGACCTAACCCTGCCGTGGGACGTAGAATGGATACCGCACCCTAACTGGTTTTACCGCATCAGCAAGTACACATTGCCATTGATTGATAACCCGTATGTGCCACCAACTTTTTATCTGAGCGACTTAAAAGAAATACCGCACGACCTGGAGAATTATGTGTTAAAGCCCTTATTTTCTTTTGCGGGCATGGGCGTAGTGATTGATGTTACAAAAGAAGATATCGATAAAGTTACCGACCCAAAAAATTGGATACTGCAACGAAAAGTAAAATATGCCGATGTGATTGAAACGCCCGACATATCTGCCAAAGCGGAGATACGTTTATTTTATTTTTGGAAAGATGGATGGGAAAGGCCGTTGGCAGTGCATAATTTATCGAGGCTTAGCAAGGGCAAGATGATTGGCACCAGGTACAATGCGGATAAGGCATGGGTTGGTGGCACCGTGGCTTTTTTTGAACGTTAACCTTAGTACCAGCCACGTATAATTAATGAAAATATTTTTCTAATCAATAATTAAAGCAATGACAAAAGGCCCGGCAAGATTTAATTATTACCTTACCAAAATACAGGTGCTTTTAACCAAAGCAGCCACGCAAAAAAACCCTGCGCTTTGGCTATACAAAAATGATTTGCGTACGCCCATGTTTATGCTGGAAGGGTTGGCAAAAATGTATGCCTGCATCCATAATAAAAAAAGATTTACTAAACTTAAAGTGCATTTTAAGTTGCTGGAAGACAGTATTGGCGCTATTGATTATTACGACAATATAAGTAAAGATTTAAGTGCTAATAAAAATAGCCCGGCTACAATAATTACTTACCTGCAGGCACAGACGAGAGAGAAAATCCAAAGCCTGAATGAAATTTTAGCAGAGAAAGAATGGCTTGCCACCACTAATAACAGGATACAAAAAATACAAAAAAAATTAGCTGGCGCAGATTGGCTGAAAGAAGAAAAAGAAGTAAATGCCATAAACGAGTTTTACGGCAACGCCATTTATGAGATTACTGAATTTGTATATGCCCAAAACTGCAATTTTAAAGATATTGAAAGTGACGTACACGAGCTTAGGCGAAAGCTGCGCTGGCTAAGTATTTACCCACAGGCTTTGCGTGGAAGCATACAACTAAGCGTGAATAAGGATGTGCCGGAAGAGCTTGCAAAATACCTTACCAAAGAAATAACTGCTTCTGCTTTTAATAAAATACCGGATGCTGGCGATAGCAATTATTTTTTACTGCTGCAACAAAATTATTTTTATGCCCTTAGCTGGATGATTGCCGAACTAGGAAAAATAAAAGATAAAGGCCTGCATGCGGTGGCGGTTAAAGAAGCGCTGCAGCAAACATCAAACCTGGATGATGCAGCAGCTTATGAAAAAACTTACCAGCTAACCGGGGCTAAGCAACCAAAAGTTGAACAATTATTGGCAGATGCTTCGGCAGTTTGTAAGGCTTATTTTGAGGAGCAGAATTTGGAGCATTTGGTGGTTGGGGTAAAGAAGATAAAGTAGGGTTGGTTTCTTAAAACTTGCCGCCCTTAATACCAGTCAGACGAGGGCTTCAGACTGGTATTAAGGGCTGGATTTTTCTAACGTGCGAACAGCTAGCTGGTGAAGTAAATAATTGTTGGGCACCGTGAGGGCAATTGCTCCCTTAAATAGTTTAACTACCCCGTAAGAAGCAGGTCCTAGTAACCGGTCTGACGCCCTCGTATGACCGGTTACGGCAAATTTGCAGGCGCTGTCTTAAACTATCTGCCAAGCTTACTTTTAAAAAACGAATACACTTCGGCCCGAAGCGCAAGGCCCGCCCGGATGAACCAGTTCGGACGGGGATAGGAGGAAATACCCCGTAAAGCGCTGTGGAGTACTGCGGATAGTCCGGCCCTCTAGGTGCCGCCCAAGTAAAAATTTACTTGTGGCACTTAACTTAGGGACATAAAAAAACCCCGATAATTACCAGGGCTTTATTTATTATTTATGCTTTCACTTTTGCAGGTGCTTTTTTCTTTACCACTACTTTCTTTAGGGCTGCGTCTACCGCTTTGCTTAATTCATCGTAGGTTACTTTGCCGGTGAAACGTTCGCCGTTTACAAAAAATGTTGGTACATCCTTTACACCGCGGTTAATACCTTCCCTCATATCGCCTTGTACCTGCCAGCCGTAAGTTGCATTTACCAGTTCATCTAAAAAGCGTTTGTTTTGTACGCCTGCTTCCCTGCTGTGCAGTTTTAAACTGGTTGTGCCTAGGTTACGGCGGTTAGCAAAAAGTATATTGTGCATTTCCCAAAACTTGCCATCCTGTGCGGTTGCAACCGCCGCTTCGCCTGCTTTAAGGCTGCGCTGGTGAATATTCGTCATAGGAAAATGGCGAAAATTGAAACGTACCCTTCCTTCATATTCTTCCAATATTTGCTTTACTACTTCATTTGCTTTTGCGCATACTTCACTTTCATATTCGCCAAATTCTTCTAATGTTACCGGTGCATTGATATCTCCCACAAATACATCTCTTGGTTCAATAATTTCTACCACCTCTTTTTTAAATGCCATAATATTTATTTATTTTTTATGCCATAATCCCAAATTTATAATTGACTATAGCTTGTTATAATAACCAGTCCGGGGGACAATTGTTGTAATTTTTAGTATTATAAACGCATGTCATAAGGATTGGGAAGTAATTGAAGGTAATATTTTTTGCCTTTTTACCAATACTCTTTATCAAAATATCCACTAACAAATTACTAACATATTGATAACCAGTTATTTAATAAAATGTTAATTAAAGAATTTAAATACCCCTACGCTGTTTTAACTATAATCTCTTTATTTTTATCTACGGCTTGTTCGTTCCTGAAAACTACCACTCCATCAAAAACATCTACCAAAACTGGTTTTGTTTTATCGATGTCGCCAGCAAGTATCCTTTTGCTCAACTGATTGATGATTTCTTTTTGGATAAGCCTTTTTAGCGGCCTGGCACCCAATTGTACATCGTAACCATTTTCGGCAAGGAAATCGAGGGCGTAGTCGCTAAATTCTAATTGTATGCCGGTTTGCGCTACCAATTTTTTCAATCCATCCAATTGTATACGGATAATTCCTTTGATTTCTTTTTTCATCAACGGCTGAAACATGATTACTTCATCAATCCTATTCAAAAACTCCGGACGGATGGTTTGGCGCAATAAATTCATCACTTCTGCTTTGGTGCTTTCTACCACTGCTTCCTTATTACTTTCGTTTACTTTTTCAAAGTTGTCCTGAATAATATGGCTGCCCATATTACTTGTCATGATGATAATGGTATTTTTAAAATTTACCACACGGCCTTTATTATCGGTCAAACGGCCATCATCCAAAACCTGTAATAAAACGTTATACACATCAGGATGCGCTTTTTCAATTTCATCCAACAATACCACGCTGTATGGTTTGCGCCTGACAGCTTCTGTTAATTGGCCGCCTTCATCGTACCCAATGTATCCCGGAGGTGCGCCAATTAAGCGGCTCACGGTATGTTTTTCCTGGTATTCGCTCATGTCTATCCTGGTCATCATGCCATCGTCATCAAACAGATAATCTGCCAATGCTTTGGCCAGCTCGGTTTTACCAACGCCGGTGGTACCTAAAAATATAAAAGAGCCAATTGGTTTTTTAGGGTCCTGCAGGCCAGCCCTACTCCTGCGTATGGCATCGCTTACGGCTTCAATTGCTTCATCTTGCCCCACTACCCTTTTATGTAGTTCTTCTTCCAGGTTCAGCAATTTTTCCTTTTCGCTTTGCAGCATTTTCATTATTGGAATGCCAGTGGCTTTGGCAACGCTTTCCGCAATATCTTCCGCATCAACTTCTTCTTTCAACATGCGTTTTTCGCTTATGTCATCCAGCAGTTTTGTTTGCTCTTCTATTATCTTTTCCTGTTCCTGTACTTTACCGTAACGTATTTCTGCAACACGGCCATAGTCGCCTTCACGCTCTGCTCTTTCTGCGGCCGCTTTTAAATTATCAATTTCGCTTTTGGCAGATTGCACTTTTTCAACCACTTCTTTTTCCTGCTGCCATTTAGCTTTGTACGTATCACGTTCTACTGCAAGGTTGCCAATTTCTGTATTTAATTCTTTTAATTTTACTGTATCATTTTCTCTTTTGATGGCTTCCCTTTCAATTTCCAGTTGGCGTATCTGGCGTTCTAGCTTATCCAGTTCCTCGGGCATAGAATTCATCTCTAACCTAAGCTTGGCGGCACTTTCATCTATTAAATCAATTGCCTTGTCTGGTAAAAAACGGTCAGTAATATATCGGTGGGATAATTCCACCGCTGCTATGATTGCTTCATCTTTTATCAATACATGATGGTAGCTTTCGTACCTATCCTTCAGGCCTCTTAAGATAGAGATGGCATCTTCCACATTCGGTTCATCAATCAGCACTTTTTGAAAACGGCGTTCTAATGCCTTATCTTTTTCAAAGAATTTTTGGTACTCGCTTAAGGTTGTTGCACCTACAGCCCTTAACTCGCCTCTTGCCAAAGCAGGCTTTAAAATATTAGCTGCATCCATGGCACCATCGCCGCCGCCGGCACCAACTAAAGTATGTATCTCATCTATAAACAAAATGATATCGCCATCACTATCGGCTACTTCTTTAACCACTGATTTTAGCCTTTCTTCAAACTCACCTTTGTATTTGGCACCCGCAATAAGCTGGCCCATATCCAGAGCATATATAATTTTAGATTTTAAGTTTTCCGGTACATCGCCATTTACTATCCTCATAGCCAAACCTTCTGCTATAGCCGTTTTACCAACGCCGGGCTCGCCTACTAAAATAGGGTTGTTCTTGCTTCTTCTTGATAAGATGTGTAAGGTGCGGCGAATTTCCTGATCCCTGCCAATAACCGGGTCAAGCTTGCCGGCCCTTGCCATTTCATTTAAATTTTTAGCGTATTTGTTTAAGGCATTAAACTGTGCTTCATCTGTTTGGGAAGATATGGTGGTGCCTTTGCGGAGGTCTTTGATAGCAGCAATCAATCCCTTATCTGTAAGCCCGGCATCTTTCAATAATTTAGCACTATTATCATTCCCTTGCAGGATGGCTAGCAGTAAATATTCTACGCTTACAAATTCATCGCCAAAAGTTTTAAGTGCGCTGGTAGCCCGTAGTATAACGCTGTTCATATCCCTGCTTACATTTTGGGCAGGGTCGGCGCTTTGCACTTTGGGTAATTTATTAATGCTTTCATCAACCTTGGTTTCAACAAAGGCTACGTTCACATTATTTTTCTTCAATAAAAATTCAATCGGCGAATCGTCTTCGCTTAACAAAGCCTTTAGTAAATGCTCGGTTTCAATATTGGGGTTTTTATTGTTGAAAGCCTGTTGCTGCGATTGCGCAATGGCTTCCTGTGCTTTGATGGTGAAATTATTTAGGTTCATATTGTATAAAAATTTTAGTTAAAAGATAGTATGCTTTTCATTTTTATTATCTGCACAACGGCAAATAAATTTTAACATGAAGCGGCAACTTTAGTGCCGTGATTATAAACGTATGCTTAACAAAAAATGAAATAACTTTAATACTAATGTCAAATTTTTATCCAAAAAAAATTAAAGGAAATTATGTCATACAAGACTAAGCTGGACTGCCTAAAATGCACGCTGGTATTGAGTTTACTGCTAACCTGTCTGGTTAGTAAAAGCCAATACGATTTTGGTAGGGTAGATAAATTGCTTACCACTAACCAAAAGGCTTTAGGCAACCGTGTGGCTGCGATGGTTTATAAAGATGGAAAGATTGTGTACCAGAAAGAATTGGGAGAATTTACAGTAAAGAGCCAGGCACCTGTGGCAAGCTGCAGCAAGTGGCTTACGGCTGCTTTGGTAATGACTTTTGTAGATGAAGGCAAATTGAGCCTGGATGAAAAAGTAAGTACCTACATCCCAATATTTGAAACCTACAGTAAGGGTTATATAACTTTACGCCAATGCCTGGCGCACGAAACAGGCATTGCAGATTCAAAAGGCATTGGGAAAATATTAGAACACAAAAAGTTTGAATCGCTGGAAGAAGAAGTAAATTCTTTTGCAAAAAAAGAGATTGCGGCTAATGCAGGAAAGGTATTTTTTTACGGCAATATTGGACCGGATATTGCCGCAAGAGTAGTAGAAATTGTTGCTAAAAAAAGTTTTGAAACGCTTATTAAAACAAGGATTTTAACCCCGTTGATGATGCGCCATACAACATTTAGCGGCGATGCAGATTTAGTAGACCCTGCGGGCGGAGCGCTTTCATCAGCGGCAGATTACATGAACTTTTTAACGATGATTTTAGATAAGGGGATGTTTATGGGCAAACGGGTACTGAGCGAAAAAGCAGTTGCAGAAATGGGCACCATCCAAAACAAGAACATCCCTATAAAATATACACCAAAAATTGCTGAAGGCTTCGATTATGGTTTGGGGCAATGGATACAAGAAACAGACGCCAGCGGAAACAGTACCGTAGTTAGCTGCCCTGGCTTATTTGGCACCTGGCCCTACGTTGATAAATGCAGGGGCTATGCCTGCATCATTTTTACAAAAAACTTATTGGGAGATGAAAAGAGAGACCTCTATATCCAAATAAAAAAAGCCATTGATGAGCAAATAACAACTACTTGCAATTAAGCAAATAGTATGGCCACCTATAATGAACGGAATAGAAAAAAATACACAATTTATAAAATTGCTTGCGGCAAAGCTTGGCTTTAATTATTGCGGCATTGCTAAAGCGCAATTACTCTCTGAAGATGCGAGGCGGCTGGAAAGCTGGCTCAACAAGGGTATGCACGGCAAGATGCAGTACATGGAGAATAATTTCGACCTGCGGATTGACCCAACTAAACTGGTGCCGGGAGCAAAATCTGTTATAACATTACTACTTAATTATTATCCTGCGCAGCAGCAAAACGAAGCAGCACCAAAAATTGCACGCTATGCTTTTGGCAACGATTACCATGATGTGATACGGACAAAATTAAATGAAATGCTGCACGAAATAAAAGCTACCATCGGCGAAATAAACGGGCGTGGCTTTGTAGATAGCGCACCCGTAATGGAACGTAGCTGGGCACAAAAAACAGGCTTAGGCTGGATAGGCAAAAATGGCAACCTCATCAACAAACAAAGCGGAAGTTATTTTTTTATAGCTACGCTGATAGTTGACCTGGAACTGCAATTGGATGATGGATACGTTAAAGATTACTGCGGCACCTGTACCCAATGTATTGATAGCTGCCCAACCGATGCGATACTACCCGATAAAGTTGTTGATGGCAGCAAGTGCATCAGTTATTTTACCATTGAATTGAAAGATGCGCTGATACCCGAGGCCATGAAAGGCAAGTTTGATAACTGGATGTTTGGCTGTGATGTATGCCAGGAAGTATGCCCCTGGAACCGGTTTAGCAAACCAACATCAGAGATAAATTTCAGTCCTCTGCCAGCCATCCTAAATTTTACTACCAGCGATTGGGAAGACTTGACGGAAGAAAGTTTTAAGCTCATCTTTAAAAATTCTCCATTGAAGCGCAGCAAGTTTGCAGGCATAAAAAGGAACCTGCATTTTACAGCCCAATAATCAAAACATCCAGCCAAGCCTGATGGCGATGCGGTTAAGGGAATAGATATCCTTTGTGGGTATATTTTCCCACTTGTTTAATAGTGAGTTCCACAAATAATTATTTACCATTTGTATAACTTGCTTATTGCTAAAAGCCACGCCCAGTATAAACGCTTGGTTACCGGATGTAATTAAATAATCGAGCCCGCCACCATACGTGCTGCCTGTTTTATAAGGCCCGGCATTATACTCAAATTTTTTATTTTGTGTAGAAAAAGAAAAGCTAAGCCCGCCATTGGCAAAGAGTTGCAGCTTGTTTTTACAATCGATTAAATTAAACCTCGCTTCTAAAAATAAGGGTACGGATGTGTGGTAATAGTAATCGAAGCCGGTACCGATGCCTGTAAACAATTTGCCAAACTGAAAACCATTTACCGTGTTGATGGCAAGCGATGTGGTTGAACTTCCGTTCAGTATTTGCACGGTATTGAACGAATGGAATTTATTTTGCGGGGTATTGTTTTTTGATATTTTATCCTGTGCCTGCACAAAAGTTATTGTACAAGCATATACCAATATCAACAGTAAATATCTTTTCATTTAATTAATTTTTTTTGATGGCTATTTTACTTAGCAGCCTTACATTATTAATGTCGGTATAATCGTATTGAAAGATGCCTTCATTGGCAACCACGATAGCAAGCCCACCCTGGCAGATAACATCAAACGGATTGATGCCGGTAATAACTTTTAATTTTTTAAGCGCCATCACATTAGCCGCATCATAAATTTTTAGCCCGGCTTTGCCATCGCATACAAAAAGATAATTACCATCTTTACTAAGCCCTTTTGGCTCCGTCATATTATACGTTTTTACCAGAGTAGATTGAGTAAGGCTGGCAATATCTACAATGTCCAGCTCATTGGTTTGCACAGTGCCCCAGCAGGAAGAAGCATCGGCCATAGCACGCAATGTTATATAGGCATACTTATCATCTGCAATTACCGGATCCATACGGCAGGCATGTGCAAAGCTGCCTTCGAAAGTTGGGGTTGCAGGGTTTGTAATAGTATAAATTAACATGCCTGTTTGTGAGCCGATAAATAATTTATCTTTTAAAGCATAAATGGTTTCAATGTTCCACCCTAAGTTTTGTACTTGCTTTTTAACCGGTTCATTTGGCGAAGCAATATCGAACGCTGTAAGGCTTGCATTGCCAACTGTGTACAGGTAATTATTTACAATGGTAAAGCGAGACATGGAGCCGCTTACACCAACCATTGCAGCCGCTGTTGAAGAAGAAGAATTATACATTGATGCCGGGGAATAAAATACAATGCCCCCAGGTGAAGTATAGGCTTCCAAATCTTTTTTATTAGTAGTTTCAACTTTTATCCAATCGACTATATACTTTGTACTGTCGGGTAAAAATCCGTTACTATATTGCCTTTCAGGAAAAACATTGTTGCTTATCTTTTTTAACGCAACGGCAGTTGGGATGGTTATATCGATGGTTGCCATGTCTGCGAACAAATCTGCATAAAGCGTATTGTTTTTCACTGCGATATCTACATTACCCGGTATGGCGATAAACGCAATGTTTTTAGGTAGTTGCGGTGTAGAATTGTCAATAACATGCACGCCTTTATTAACTTCATTTATAAAGATATATTTGCCATATAAAAATAATTTTCCGGTGTTTTGTAATGATTGTGGCGCCGCACTTTTTATGTTTTGCCAAACAGTTTCCTTGCTTTGATACACGGGCTTTAGGTAAGTGTAAGTGGTTTGTACTTTATCTTTTACACAACTATGCGCAAAGATGCTTATCGCAATTAAAAGAAATAATTGAAGCGGGATCTTTCTCATAAAAATTTATTTTATAGCTGATTGGTTATAAGGCTGACAACTAAAAATATAAATGGGTTGCATTGGGGAGAAATAAATGCTAACTTATTTTTTGCGGATAATTTTTTGCAGTTTTACCCCTATAAAATTAT
>JANXVN010000209.1 GCA_025351645.1 Ferruginibacter sp. | reverse complement strand
GCAACAGATGCAACTGCAGATAGCGTTAAACTCGGAGGGATTGGTGCAGTTGAAGGGCCGTATTTAACTAAAATTTTTGAAGTATAAGGCTGCAAAGTAATTGTTCCGTTATAAATTGTACTATCTGTACCAATATATTTTGCATCCAAACCGATGGTTTTTGGGGAATTGGTGGCATTAAATTCAAAACGAAGCTGACTATCTATATCCAAAACAGTGGCGTCTGCCTCAAAAAATTCTATATCATCTACATATGTAGTGCCCGATGCTTGTTGAACTTCGATCATAAAACTGGCATCAGCATCTGTTGTGGGAGCAGTAAATAAAAATTCTTTTTTAGTTACTGATGTGCCAAAATTTGAAACCTGAATTGGTGTGAGAATTGTCCGGGGTGAGCCTGTTTTTCTAATATATGCCCTAACAACGCCGCTAGCCAAGCTCCCTAATATATTAAATCTAAAAATATATTTTTTTGAAGCGGCTACTGCTCCAACGGTGCCATACAACATTGTAAATTCTGAGCTGGAAATAGTCGGTATAATTTTTAATGATCCTTTTCCCGTTATTTTACTTGTATTGTCCCATGAGGAAAAAATATTAGCATTAGAACACCACACAGTAGTGCCTGAAACATCATTTGCAAACTGACCATTCGAAATAGTATTTGCAGTGAGTAAGCTGTTTAATTTATAAGATGCTGGCCTTGGTGGAATTTTTGAAACCCTGTCATGACTAGCTGTAGATTTCCATCCTTCAAATGATAATGGTTTGGCAAATGTCCATCCACCACTTTCATATTGTGTATACATGTAAGAAAATCCTGTTGCGTTTGGTGTAGAATAATAATTACTATCTATATCACCAATTTGTTGCATTGCAGATTGTATCGTGCTTAAAACCGGAACATTTACTCCGGTATTTACGTACTGAAAATTGTCTTGAGTACTATATTTAGGATAAAATATATTTTGTTTTATTGATAGATTAATGGTTGATCCCCATGAATAGCGTGTAATACCAAATCCAGACCCATTGTTAAAACTGGTATTACCCCTAATATTAACAGAATGTGCATTATTACTATAAATACCGTTTACACCAATATTAGCCATTGTATTGTTTAATACATTTACATTCATACTCCTTCCATCCAAGAAAATACCGTCCACATCAAGATCTCCACCCGTGCCACCGGGAGCACCTATACCGTTTAAAATAATATTATTACTTATTACACGATTTGTATATGTTTTTTGTGGATCAGCATCTGTACCATCTTGATAAGTATAAATACCTCCCCCATCATCTTTTACATAATCATAATAGTTTATGTAATTATTCTTAATAAGAACATCATTTCCCTGAAATTGTATCCCTACATATCCGGTAGTATCAGCGGAGTTATACTGTACCAAGGCGGTGCTGTTTACAGAAACATATATTGCTTTATAATCAGCATCATCCCAAAATGAGCCCATTCCCGCAATTGTTCCAGTATTTTTAGTAGTGCAATTTATTACAGTAGCATTATTTTGATATCTTGAGGTAAGGTCGATTGCATTAGAAAGGACGTTATTTGTAGTAACATTTTTGATTAAAATATTAGGAGAATTAAAGATCATTATACCTTTTGCGCCCATTAGGTTAATATCACAATTATCAACAGTTATGTTCCCCGAGTTTGAAGCAAAAATGGCACTAAAGTTCCCCCCTTCAAAAGATATATTATTAATATTTATGTAATTCTGGGTATTCAGATCAACCAATGTATCAATGGTACTCACTTTTACAGTGTAAGACGAAGGATTATTTGCACCAAAATACATGAGCATAGATTTGCTATTATTGTTAAAATACCATTCTCCCAACTGGTCAAGTGTTCTTACATCTCTTTGAATAAAATAGCCGTAACCCGCCGATCCGGAAACAAAACCAGCAGTAGCTGAATTCATAGGGTTTATAACTGGAGTACCCGTATAGTTTAATATGCTTCCGGTATGATTAGTTATCAGGCATTTCTCAAGTGAGTAGTGTTGTTTCCTAATAACTACTTCAGCACCAGCCCAGTTAGTTGAGGTGGTAAGCTGATTATCAGTAATTGATCTTGACGAAAATGACTCATAAGTAAGATAACCTTTATTGGCAGCATCTGCATTAGGATATCTGCCCACCTGTTGTGGCTGTCCATTAAGGCTAACTAGATTAACTGAAGCTTTTACAGCTGGAGCCGATGCTTGATATACCCCTGAGCTAACTTGCGACCATGAAGAAAGTGTTACAAGCCCAGTAATAATGGGTTTATCGCCGAAGCCGTAAGCACCAATTGTAATTAAATTGTTGCTAGTTCCTGAGGTAGAAAAAATTATTGAACCATAGAAGATTTCCCCGCGTTTGAAGTAAATATTATCTCCCGCCGCAATGCTTCCAAAAAAAGAGTTAAGTTTTGCTATACTTTTCCATGGTGTTGCTTCATTTTGTGCTTGAGAACTATTATAAGAATCATTGCCAGACTGACTAGAAAAATAATAGTTTTTTGACTGAGCTGAAAAACAAATAAATAACAATGAAAAAAAGATACCGTAATTGCGTAAAAGTTGTAGTGGTTTGAGCATAGAAATGAGTAGTTTAAAAATAAAAATAGAATTGAATTAAAAAAATATTTAAATTAATATAATAAATAGTTACAAGTGTGCAATACCTGGCCAGGGCGATATAACACCATATTTTTTAAATAATAAAAAAGTTTTAAAATTAGTAACCGTGGGTGAGGAAAAATTTACTCTTATTAATGGATATTTAGATAATATTTAAATACATGTCAAACACCGTGCCATTATAATAATTAAATTATTTATTT